>CAYYZU010000201.1:0-4044 GCA_964476205.1 uncultured Actinomyces sp.
GCCCTGCGTCGAACCCCTCCTGGCCGGACAGGATCGCGTTGAGTACTCCGATGCGAAAGCGGGCATCACGCTCGCGCTCCAGACGGTCACCCACGAGCCTGGCACCCAGGAACCATGAGATCAACGTCAGTGCATCCTCGACGATGCTCAGGCGTGCTGCCGTCGGCTCGCGCAGACGGGCAAGCAGCCAGAAGGAGGGACCCTCCCTTCGGGCAAGGCGCATGGGCTGTGCCCGAAGGGTGAAGGGTGCAACCACCTTTGTCGTGGGGACGTCGAGGAGATCACCACGGTCCGGAGGGCGAGCGACTTCCGAGCCCGCTACGAGCGTGCCCTCGGCGTTGGCTAGCGCCAGGTCGACGGAAAGGAGCTCCCCTAGACGAGTAAAGGCTTCTTCCGTGGAGATAGTCGGAGACAGGCGAGCCAGAAGGCTGATGACAGCGAGGAGCGTCTCGCTTCGCCCGACTTGCGGTGCAAGGACAATGCGACGGAGCGCATCGGACAGGACGATGGGATCCGCGGACTCCGCGATAATGACCGGGACCTTGAGTTTGTTGGCGAGTCGAGTGGCAGCCAGGACGACATTGGTCCTGTCGGTGCACAGCACGATGCCAGCACTGCGACTCTCAGCAGCACCACGTATCGCCATGTCGACCTGATAGGTGTCGGCTCGTAGCTCACCACCGGCAAGAATTGCCAGAACTCCCGGTTCGGTGCTCAAGGGAGCGCTAGCGCCATGAATGGTCCCGACGATCACGTCGGTGACCACCGCGTCGAGCCCCTCCGCTCCAGCAACGACCTCTCCCTGCTCACCCAGGGCACTGCTGGCAAGGAGCTGTCGCAGGGTCACGGGCGCGCTGTCCGCACGCTCACGCGCAAAGGTGCTGCTCACACCGACCATGGTGACACCGAGCCTCAACCAGAGGGTAGGAGGCGAGCGAGGTGCCGTCGAAGGGTGCCGCTCGCGACATCGGCCGCCGCTCGCTCGCCAAGCCCTGACTCGAGCCGCTCCGACACCAGTGTGAGGTCTGACGGCCGCCGCAGACCCTCAGGAAAGGGAATGTCGTCGATGCTCACGAGGGCCCCGCCGAGTATGGGATCAACCTGCCTCATGAGATCCACCATGAAGTCCATACCGAGTGCTACGTGCGAGGACCCCAGGAGCGACACAGCGTGCTGCGCATGCTTTACGAGGCTATCGACGGACGGGTCGTCGGCGAGGAATGGGCCAAAGGCATTCAGGGCCACGAAGCCGCCTGCCGCACCGATTGCACGCAACTGATCGTCGCTGAGATTGCGCGGATGATCCTGCAGGGCGCGGCACGATGAGTGGCTCGCCACGAAGGATTTCGTCGCAATTTCGTTCACGTGCCAAAAACCGGCCTCGGAGAGATGGCTAACGTCCACCACCATTCCGAGTCGCTCCATCTCGGCGACAGCCTCCACTCCGAGGCCGGTCAGTCTGCCTCCGGTGTCCCGCTCACCGATACCGTCGGCCATCATGGTGCGGCGGTTCCACGTCATCGCCACGATCCGCACGCCCACGCGGAAGTATGTCGAGAGCACGTCGAGGTCCCGGCCTACGCCTTCGGCGCCCTCCAGGGCGAGCACGCAAGCGATACGTCCCGACGCGATGGCGTCATCAATGTCGCTGCCCCTGGTGCAGATGGCCACGTCGGCGGGATGCGCTTCCTGGATTCGGTAGGCCTCTTCGAGCAACATGAGGCTGCGACGCAGGGCCCCCTCGCCCACGAACTGCTCTTCGATGTAGACGGGTAGCACCTGAAGTACGACGCCGCCGTCGCGAAGTTGACCGAGCCAGAAGTCCCCGAACGGGTCGGCCACACCTCTCTCGCGCTGATGGAGGCAGCCGATGAGGAGGTCGTTGTGGCAGTCGGCCGTCGGGAGGGGCACGTCTAGATCCCCGGCTCCGGAAGGACGGCGGCAAGCGAGGCCTCATCCACATAGAGATAGGCACGAGTGAGGCGTCCGGCACGGGCCTCGACGATCGAGCATCCGTGGAGGTCGAGCGTGCCCAGGCCCGACTCAACAGCGGGAGTCCCCGCCATGCGCCATCGCACAGCAGCTCGCTCCCCCTCCGCGAGCACCTCGATGATGTCACGCCGATAGTCGGGATAGGCGGCGAAGAGCCGTGCATTCGCGAGGGCATCCTCCTCGCCCGATGCGAGCCGCTCGCGCCCATTGATGGCGACTTCTAGGTCGGGCGCCACGAGTGCCGTCGTCGCAGCGATGTCATGGGCATTCTCCGCCGCGTTGTACGCGCGGTAGACGTCTTCCACTTCGGACATCGCCTCAGGAACCCGCGGCTGCCAGGGGGCCGGCGGCCTTGACTTGGACCCGACAACCCTGTCCCGGCAGGTAACTCATCGGCACCTCGACCACCGACGTGATGCGCACCTGGTCTGGGTCTGCGCCCGAGCGAATGGCCGCATCGACGGCAAGCTGCTTCGCGTCATCAAGGCACTTCTCCCGACCCTCTGACTCGTAGCGGTAGACCCGGTCCACCGCTCCCGACGCCTCTGCAATGGCAGCCCCAAAGGCATTGGCAACGGAGTGATGTGCGGGCCTGATGACCTCCGCGACCCCTGGCACGCTGTCTGCCACGAGGTGGGAGCCACCGCCCACAGCGATGAGCGGGAGTGCCTGACGCGATGCCTTCATGCGCTCGCTCAGGATCTGCACCTGCGCGTCGACCCATGCCAAGGCTTCCTCCACCATGCGTGGATCGAGGTCGGCGACCTTGCTTGCGTCACCGAATCCGGATAGACGACCGCCCGCCGTGGAGATATCCGACAGTGTGAGGGTCGATCCGCCGTTGATGAGAGCCTCCGTGATCACGCGGTAGCCGACCGAGTCCGGGCCGACAGTGACCGACCCGGGGACGCCGGAGACGATGGTTCCACCGCCCAGACCGATCGAAATGAGGTCGGGCATGCGGAAGTTGGTGCGTACGCCACCCACCTCGACTGCAGCCGACGACTCGCGTGGGAATCCGTCGACGAGGATCCCGACGTCAGCCGAGGTACCCCCGACATCGATGACGAGCGCGTCACTGAGGCCCGCCAGCGCACACGCGCCGCGCATGGAGTTGGTGGGGCCGGAGCCCACCGTAAGGATAGGAAGCCGGGTCGCCTCGTCCGACGTCATGAGCGTGCCATCGTTCTGGGTGAGGTACGAGTCCACGTCCAGGCCATGGCTTCTCAGCGCAGCGTGGAACCCGTCGACAACCGCCTGGGCCACGCCGAAGAGAGCGGCATTCAGGATGGTCGCGTTCTCACGCTCAAGCATCCCGATGCTGCCGACCTGATGGGAGAGGCCGACTCGGAGCGCGTCGCCTACCTCGCTTTGCACGATCTCGGCAGCCCGAATCTCGTGATCGAAGGAAGCCGGGGCAAACGCGCACGTAATCGCAATCGAGTTGACCTTGCCGACGCAGTCCCGGGCGAAGCGCCGCACGGCGTCCTCGTCCAGGGGGGCTATTTCCCGACCGTCGTACTCGAACCCGCCTTTGATGATCTCCGCCGGGCCAATCACTGTCGAGTGCAGGTCGGCAGGCCATGCGGCGCCCGGACGGACAGCGAGACTGGAGGGGGCCGCGAGGCGCAGGACTCCGACTCGCTCGAGATCTCGCCGCCTGATGATCGCGTTGGCCGGATGCGTCGTCCCCAGCATGGCCTGTGTGATGAGACTCGTATCCACGCCCTTGATGACCGCGTCAAGGGCAGCCCGGATGCCGTCGGAGGGATCCGGTGTCGTCGCAGCCTTGGTTGCCGCGACGACAGTACCGTCCTGGTCCACGACGACCGCGTCCGTGTTTGTCCCCCCGACGTCGATGCCGATTCGCAGTTGAGTCACTTGGCCGATCCCTTCGACGATCCGGAGTTGCGAGACTTCATGGGCACGTAGTCGACGTCGTAGCCGAACGCCTGCGGCCCGACCAGTTCGATCATCCCGGGCTGGTGCCATTCCGGGGCGCACGGCATCCCAATGACGTTGACCCGCTGGCCGTAAGCGAGCGTCTCCGTA
>CAYYZU010000202.1:0-4040 GCA_964476205.1 uncultured Actinomyces sp.
ACCAGCTCGAGTCCAAGACCGAGGTCTTCTCCACGGGCATCAAGGTCATCGACCTGCTCACGCCCTACGTCAAGGGCGGCAAGATCGGTCTCTTCGGCGGTGCGGGCGTGGGCAAGACCGTCCTCATCCAGGAGATGATCTACCGCGTGGCCGAGAACTTCGGTGGCGTCTCGGTCTTCGCCGGCGTGGGGGAGCGCACCCGTGAGGGCAACGACCTCTTCCTGGAGATGACCGAGTCGGGCGTCATCGACAAGACCGCACTCGTCTTCGGCCAGATGGATGAGCCCCCGGGCACCCGTCTGCGCGTGGCTCTGACGGCGCTCACCATGGCGGAGTACTTCCGCGATGTGGAGAAGCAGGACGTCCTTCTCTTCATCGACAACATCTTCCGCTTCACGCAGGCGGGCTCCGAGGTGTCGACGCTGCTCGGCCGCATGCCCTCGGCCGTGGGTTACCAGCCCACGCTGGCCGACGAGATGGGCATGCTCCAGGAGCGCATCACCTCCACGCGTGGCCACTCGATCACCTCGCTGCAGGCGATCTACGTCCCCGCTGACGACCTCACCGACCCTGCGCCGGCCACCACCTTCGCGCACCTCGATGCCACGACCGTGCTCTCGCGTCCCATCTCCGAGCTCGGCATCTACCCGGCGGTGGACCCGCTCGACTCCACGTCGCGCATCCTTGACCCGCGCTACGTCGGCGAGGAGCACTACGCCGTGGCCGCGCGCGTCAAGGAGATCCTCCAGCGTTACAAGGACCTTCAGGACATCATCGCCATCCTCGGCATGGACGAGCTCTCCGAGGAAGACAAGATCATCGTCAACCGCGCCCGTCGCATCCAGCGCTTCCTGTCGCAGAACATGTTCGTCGCGGAGGCGTTCACCGGTCAGCCCGGATCCTTCGTGCCGGTCGAGGAGACGATTGCCTCCTTCAAGGCCCTGTGCGATGGCCAGTACGACCACATCCCCGAGCAGGCCTTCTTCATGTGCGGTGGCATCGAGGACGTCGAGGCCAAGGCGGCGCAGCTCGCCAAGGAGTCCTGATCGTGGCTGAGCTCAAGGTCGCCCTCGTGTCGGCCGAGCGCTCCATCTGGGAGGGCGCGGCCAAGAGCGTCGTGGCCAAGACGCCCGACGGGGAGATCGGCATCCTGCCCGGGCACTCACCCGTGCTGGCGCTTCTCCTTGACGCTCCGCTGCGCATCGAGACGGTCGATGGCACCAAGGTGCTGGTGGCGGTCCATGGGGGCTTCTTCTCCGTGGACTCCGACCAGGTCAACGTCATCGCAGAGACGGCTGAGCTCGCCGAGGAGATCGACATCGAGCGCGCAAAGGCGGCGCTCGAGCGGGCCAAGGCTGCTGCGTCGGACGATGATCCCGCGGCGCAGGCGGCCAAGCGTGCCGAGACGCGCCTCGCTGTCGCCGTCGGCTCCCGCTAGTCGTAGGGCGTTCGCCGCCACATCGAGCGCGGGCGCCCCGGATGCGTGCGCCAGCCGCAGCCGCCGCCCTTGGGTGGGGATTCGGAATCCGAGTGAGGAGAACTCGCCCGTTCCACCGACGTGTGCGCACTTGGATGAACTCTGAGCGGATCGTGCCGGAAATCGACACGCTCAGCTCAGAGTTCGCACTCGCTGGAGTGAGGTCAGGAGCGGGTGCCGCCGGGCTGCCACAGGACGTCCCCGGCACCATCGACGTTGGCGCAGCGGGCCAGGATGAAGAGCAGGTCCGAGAGACGGTTGAGGTAGTGCGCCGTCAGCGGGTTGATCGAGTCGCCGTACTCCGCGATCGCGCGCCAGGTAGCGCGCTCGGCGCGGCGCGCAACGGTCCGGGCCACATGCAATTGTGCGGCTCCGAGGCTGCCCCCGGGGAGGATGAACGAGCGCAGCGGCTCCAGGCGCGCGTTGTAGGCATCGCAGGCCTTCTCGAGTCGCTCGACGTACTCGGGTGTGATGCGCAGCGGGGGGTACTCCGGGTGGGGCACCACCGGAGTGCACAGATCGGCACCCACGTCGAAGAGGTCGTTCTGGACGGCGGTGAGCAGCTCGACGATGTCGTCACCGAGGTTGCCGGAGGCGAGCGCGACGCCCAGGCAGGAGTTGGCCTCGTCGACATCCGCGTAGGCCTCGAGGCGCAGGTCGGTCTTGGTCGTCCGCGACATGTCGCCCAGGGATGTCGTCCCGTCATCGCCCGTGCGGGTGTAGATGCGCGTGAGATTGACCATGTCACGACCCTAGGGGACGGCGGGGAGCGCCGCGAGGCGGCGTGGGCGGCCTGCGCGCCACCCCTAGCATGAACCCCGTGGAGGCCCTGCGAATCGTCGGCGGCAGCCGGCTGAGCGGCGAAGTGGCCGTCACCGGCGCGAAGAACAGCGTCCTCAAGCTCATGGCCGCGGCCCTGCTGGCCCCCGGGCGCACCGTGCTGAGCGACGTCCCGGCGATCCTCGACGTCGAGATCATGGCGGAACTCCTGCGCCGTCTGGGCTGTGACGTGATCCATGATGCCGCCGCGGGCGTCGTCACCATCGACGTGCCCGATGCGCTGGAGCACCGGGCCGACTACGACCTCGTGCGCCGGATGCGCGCGTCCATCACTGTGCTGGGGCCGCTGCTGGCCCGATGTGGTGTCGTCGACGTGGCCCTCCCCGGCGGAGACAACATCGGCTCGCGCGGGCTCGATATGCACATCGGCGGGTTGCAGCGCATGGGCGCCGAGGTGACCAGCGAACACGGCTATCTCATCGCTCGCGCAGGCTCGGGACTGCACGGCGCGACGGTGTGGCTGGACTTCCCCAGCGTCGGTGCGACGGAGACCCTCTTGATGGCGGCCGTCACCGCGCGTGGGCGCACCGTGATCGACAATGCCGCACGGGAGCCGGAGATCGTCGACATCTGCACGATGCTCGTCGAGATGGGCGCGGCAATCGAGGGCATCGGATCATCGACTCTTGAGATCGAGGGAGTCGACGGTCTTGCCCCCGTCGAGCACGCCACCGTCGCGGATCGGATTGTCGCCGGCACGTGGGCGGTGGCGGCAGCCATGACCCGCGGCAGCATCACCGTGCGGCGAGCCCAACCCGCACACCTGGAGATCGCCCTCGACAAGCTCGTGACGGCGGGAGCCAGCGTGACGACGCTCGATGACGGCTTCCGCGTCGAGATGGACGTGCGCCCGCGCGCCGTCGACATCGTCACGCTGCCGTATCCGGGTTTTCCCACAGACCTGCAGCCGCAGTTCATCGCGCTCAATGCGATCGCCGACGGGGCCGCTCTGGTGACCGAAAACCTCTTCGAGGCTCGCTTCCGCTTCGTGCATGAGCTGGTGCGCCTCGGCGCTGATGTGCAGACGGAGGGGCATCATGCCCTCGTGCGCGGCCGGGAGGTTCTCAGCGGCGCTCCCGTAGAGGCGACGGACATCCGTGCGGGGGCGGGCCTGGTGCTGGCCGGTCTCGTGGCCGACGGCGAGACCACAGTGCACGAGGTGCACCACATCGACCGAGGCTATGCAGGCTTCGTCGACGACCTGCAGCGCCTGGGCGCGGATATCGCGCGCATCGAGCTGCCGGGCTAGCGGCCGCCGAGCTTGGCCCGGGCGCGACTCTCGTCGCCGGGCCACACCATGACGCGAGGCCCATCGAGTGTCTGGGCGAGGGTGGCGCGGATACCTGCGTCCTCGAGCTGACGCCGCATGATCTCGCCCTCGACGTACGTCGGAGGTGTGGCAATGGGCACAAGCAGGCCGTAGTCGTCGGTGGATCCCTTGCGCGGCGGGGCTGCAACCACCGATGCGCCGCGCCGGAAGGCCCAGCGCAGCAGGAGGATGAGGACGCCGAGGAAGACGAAGGCCATGATCGGCCCGATGGCGTAGGAATACGACGTGCCCACGCCCCCATGGTGGGGCCGGGAAGCCGTCCCCGCCACCGCGGGCTACCGGTGGGTAGGGTGCTGCCATGGGTGGTGCCCCGGAGCGGAAGAGGGACCGGCCCTGGATCATGCGCACGTACGCCGGGCACTCCTCGCCGGCGGAGTCCAATGCGCTCTACCG
>CAYYZU010000203.1:0-945 GCA_964476205.1 uncultured Actinomyces sp.
CCGTAAGATGCCTGAATTACAAGCGGCGGCCTCAGGATGACAATTTATTGTACCCCGTATGTTTGGAGAATAGCCAACATCCGGGTCCTTCGGCCAATTATTGAAGATGCTTGAATATCTAAGGTCGGCCTCAGGATGACGATGTGGAGGGGTTGTTTGCGCAGAGACAGCCCGCATAAATTTGTCATCCTGAGGCCGACCCTTATATTTTCAGCGGCCATAAAAGCCGGCCGAAGGACCTTGTATTGGCAGTTTTTTCTCAAATATACAACGCCCCTGAAACGGTCATCCTGAGCGCAGCGAAGGACCTGGATGTTTGCTATTCCATATGAACATAAACAACATGAGATACCCGCGCGAACCCTGCCGGCTTTTCGATGATTTTACTCCTCAGGCGGTGTCTGACTACGCTTCTCCAATTTGATCGGCGCACGCTTTGGCTGCTCACCATTGGCATCAGGCACTGCCGGCTTGACCGGAGCTCGCGCTTCTTTTCTCTTTTCTTCATTTACCGGCCTGCCCTGACCCTGCTTTTGTTTGGGCTTGTCCTTTTTACCTCCCGGTCCGGAAGATCTTCCTCCCTCACCTCCGGCCGGCCGTCGCTCCTTCGGACGATACTCAGGCACTGCACCGAGTTCTGCCGGAACCTGAGCCAGCGGCACTTCCCGGCCGATCAATTGCTCGATCCTCGACATTTTCCCCTGTTCCTTTTCCGTGACGAACGTGTAAGCGGTTCCGTCGGTCTCCGCGCGGGCAGTACGCCCGATCCGATGCACATAATCCTCCCCGTCATGCGGTACGTCGTAATTGATCACCAGTTCGATCTCGTCGATATCAATGCCCCGGCTCAGGATGTCCGTCGCCACGAGGATCGGCAGCCGCTTGCGGGCAAACTGTCGCAGGGTTTCCTCCCGCTGCGCCTGTTCCAGATCGGAGTGGATCTCC
>CAYYZU010000203.1:955-4022 GCA_964476205.1 uncultured Actinomyces sp.
ATTGAAACCGGCCTTCTTGAGATCTCTGGTAAGCTGCTTTACATTTATTTTTTTGGAACAGAAGATCAGGATGGACCGGAAGGGACTGCCTTTCAGCAAACTCTTTACCAGCGGGTTCTTCTGTGGTTCGTAGATGACGAACTTATGCTGCTTGATGCGCTCCGGCGGTTTGGAGATCGCAATATTGATCTCGGCGGGATTTTTCAGGATCTTCTGTGCGAGGGTGCGGATCTTGGGAGGCATCGTGGCAGAGAACAGCAAGGTCTGCCGTTCTTCCGGCAACTGCGCGATGATCCGCATGATGTCATCATGAAAGCCCATGTCCAGCATCCGGTCCGCCTCGTCCAGGATCAGATAGGAGAGTTGCTTCAACCGGCTGCCGCCCGCGCAGCGGACTTCGCGTTGAACGCGACGCCCAGGCCGGCCGCCTGGAGCATGTCGATGTCATTGGCGCCGTCACCGATGGCGATCGTGCGCCGCATCGGGATGTCGAACTCGCGCGCGAACTCCTCGAGCGCGCTCCGCTTCCCCTGCCGATCCACGATAGGCCCCTCGACCCGACCGGTGAGCCGACCATCGACCACCTCGAGACGATTGGCCCGCACCGCGTCGACGCCGAGTTCGTCGGCAAGCGGCTGGACGACCTCGACGAAGCCACCGGACACCAGACAGATCCGGTACCCGAGGCTGCGCAGGGTGCGACAGAGGGTCCGCGCGCCCGGAGTCAGGGTGATGCGAGAACGGATGCGCTCGAATGCGCTCGCGTCGAGGCCCTCCAGCAGCGCGGCGCGCTCGCGCAGGGACTGCGCGAAGTCCAGCTCACCGCGCATCGCCCGATCGGTGATCGCGGACACCGCAGCCTCCACGCCGGCCTCAGCCGCGAGGAGGTCGATGACCTCGTCCTGGATGAGGGTGGAGTCGACATCGAGGACGACCAGATGCTGGCCACGGCGATCCAGGCCGTCGGTCTGCACCGCGATGTCGACGCCGATCTCGCGACCCGCCACGGTGAGGACCCGCCGCAGATCAGCAGCCTCCGCGGCCGACACCTCGAGCACCACGGCCGTCACCGGGTAGTTGGCGATCCGGTGGATCCGGTCGATGTTGCCGCCCTTCTCCCGGATCTCATCGGCGACCCTCGCGATGGCCGCGGGGCGGAGCGGACGTCCCAGGACGGTGACCGTCACCTCACCATGCCGCCGGGCGCGTTCCTCATCGGGACCGATCCCCATGTCGAGCTGCATCTCCAGCCGCTCCGCGACCGCATTGAGCGCAGCCTCCAGGGCGACGGTCGCATCGGCATCATGCTGAAGGCCGAGCAGGACGGACAGGACGAGCCGCCCGCGGACCACGAGCTGCTCGATGTCGTCAACGCGCACGTCGAACGCACTGAGCTCGGTGAAGAGCGCACTGGTGACACCGGGGCGATCGGCGCCCGACAGCGTGACGAGGAGGGTCTGGTGGGTCATCGACGCACACGGTAGTGCGGTGCGCGATCGAGGCGCGGATCGGCCCTAGGGTGGCCGACGTGGAGGTGCTCGCAATCGCACAGGCGACCGTGCGGCGCGGGGATCGGCTCCTGCTCGACCGGGTCGACCTGCGCGTGCGCGCCGAGGAACGGTGGGTGATCCTCGGGCCGAACGGGGCGGGCAAGACCACCTTGATGCAGATCGCCGCCACCCGGCTCATTCCGACGTCCGGAGCCGTCAGCGTGCTCGGCGAGGAGGTCGGCGGCTTCGACCTCGCGGAGCTTCGTCCGCTCATCGGCTGGTCGAGTGCCGCCATGGCCAACGACATCCCGCCGGGGGAGTCCGCCCGCGATGTCGTGCTCACGGGCGCCTGGTCGGTGAGCGGCCGATGGCGTGAGCGCTACGAGGCGATGGACGACGTCCGAGCAAACCTGCTGATGCGGGACTGGGGGATCGACGGGCTGGCCCGCCGGACCTTCGGCACGCTCTCGGAGGGCGAGCGCAAGCGCACGCTCATCGCGCGCGCGCTCATGTCCAATCCGGAGCTCCTGCTGCTGGACGAGCCGGGGGCGGGCCTGGATCTCGGTGGGCGCGAGGACCTCGTCGCGCGGCTCGCGCGGCTCGCGCGTGATCCCGCGTCCCCGGCGCAGGTGCTCGTCACACACCATGTCGAGGAGATCCCGCCTGGCTTCACGCACGCCCTCCTCCTGCGAGCCGGGTGCGTGGTCGTCGCGGGGCCGATCGCCGAGGTCATCACCGGGCGGTGGCTGAGCGAGGCCTTCGGGCAGTCGATCGCGCTCACGACCCTCGGTGAGCGGTTCAGCGCCCAGCGCGCGGTCTAGGGTCGCCACATGGTGGCTCGGGTGCTCATCGGCATCATGGCGGGGGTGATCATCGTGACATCGCTTGCCCTCGGCGCTGGGGCCGTCTGGCTCTGGAGCACCTTCGGGAGGCCGGACGGCGCGGTGCGGAGCCTCGGGGCGATCGAGTCGGGTGCACGCACGGTCGTCATCGACGTCGACGCCGTGGGTGCTGCCGTGCCGTTCGACATCCCGGGCACCGTCGAGCTCGCGGTCGATGGGGAGCGACCCCTGTCCGTCGTCGCCGGACCGACGGTCGACATCGACCGGCTGGTGTTCGGCAGCGCATATGACGTGGCGACACTTGCGGACGGATCCTGGGTGGTGGCATCCGTGCCCGGAGTTCGGCCGACGCCCTCGGCGACGAGTGCCGTCGGGATGATGAGCGCCACCGGGGATCCTGCCGTCCTCGACATCGGCGCGGTCGCACCGGGAAGCCTGGCGATCATCCGTGGTGCGGATGACACCTCGGCCGTGTCCCTCGATCTGCGCCTCGTCGTCGCGGACGCCGGCCTGATCGCCACGCTCGGCGGCGCGATCGCGGCTTTCCTGCTCCTCATCGCCCTGGTGCTCCTGTGGGCAGCGGTCTTCGGTCTGCGAGTGAGAGACCGTCATGCCTGAGTCGGCGGCCGGGCGCGAGCCGCTCAACGTCTGGACGATCCCGAATGCCCTGAGCGTGCTGCGCCTGCTCGCGGCCATTGACCGCAGGGAGAGCCTCTGGGACCGGGTGCGCGCGAC
>CAYYZU010000204.1:0-1012 GCA_964476205.1 uncultured Actinomyces sp.
CTTCGGGTCGAGCTCGGAGAGCTCCGGACGCTCGGCAATGAGGGCGCGAGTCAGATGGCGGGGAATCGGAACGGCTTTCAGGTCGGACTCCTTCAGGATCCAAGCGCCTTTTTTCCGTTCGATCGAGTACTCGAACCAATCCCGGGCAAGGGGGGACCTCAGGATGGCCTGGAGCGGAAGCCCACTCCTGTCTCAGCGGTGCCACGAAAAACAGGGAGGTCATGCTTCTCACGTAGGCCGGGAGCCTCGATTCGGTCGCCGTGAAGAGTTCGTTGCCGTTTTTGCTGCTTTCGACCCAAACGTAAAATCCGCCGGGAGTCCGACCTCCGTTGGAGGCTTCGTACCAGGCCGGAGCGGAACCGACTCCGGGAAGAGGCAGTGTCCGGACGGTCGCGAACTGTCCGTGTCGACCCTGTAGGTGACGGGCATTGCCTGGGCGACGGCAACCGGGGCGGCGGCGAAGGCTATGGCCAAGGCGAGGGCAACGGTCACCAAGCGCCTCATAACTCGAGTATGCGCTTGCCCGGGAATGCGTGTGGGCCCGGGCCAAAAGGCCCGGGCCCACACGGTGGTCGTGCTGTGAGCTAAGAAATCGTCAGCACTTGGGCTTCTTCGACGACTTCGTCACATCGTTGAGGGTAATGCGGCCCTCACCGAGGCCGAGGTCGGCGGTGAATGCCGGGGAGAGCAGGCCCTGGAGCGTGGCGACGACGGTCGGATCCGACGTCAGGTGCACGTTGGCCTGGTTGCGGATCGTGTCCGTCTTGGTCCACTTCTTGCCCTTGCCCGTCACCTTGCAGGTGGTCGTGCCCTTGATGTTCTTCAGCACGAGCAGCGGGATCTCGCCGAGCGCGGAGGTCACGAGGACGTTGAGCTCCGTTGCGCTCGGGGGCGTCGGGATGTAGGGGTTGGTCACGGTGAGCGGGTTGCCGCCCTTGGTGAACGTGATGCCGCCTGCGTGGCGGATGCCCTCGGCGGTCACCTTGGTCACCGGGGAGCGGATCTCTGCCTT
>CAYYZU010000204.1:1022-4019 GCA_964476205.1 uncultured Actinomyces sp.
GAAGGCTTGGACGTGAAATTTGTCTCTGCCCGTGGCGGCGTCGATGTGGCCAAGAGCGAGGTGAGCAAGCTGGTGAACCGGCCGGTGGATCGCTACCTCAAAGTGAACCTGGATGCGGTGAGCCGCGTGGCTGATGCCCTCGGCGGTCACCTTGGTCACCGGGAAGCGGATCTCTGCCTTGGCGGAGTTCCACGTCGCGGGGGCCTGGGCGGAGATCTGGATGCCCTGAGCCTCAAGGCCCGAGACCAGGTCCTTCTTGAAGGAGATGGTGGTGAAGCTCTGCTTGACGTCGATCTTGGCCTGGGCAGGAGCTGCAGCGAGCCCTGCGCCCACGACCAGTGCCGCACCGGCGGCGATCGCGACGATCTTCTTGCCGAAATTCATGAACCCTCCGTGGGTCTACGTCCCGAGGCCCGCGAGGACCCCGCCGCCCACGGCGGGCGGCCTTCCGATACTCACAGAGGGGAGGGCGTCATGCACCCCGAATGTCCGGATTTCCGAATCGGCATGGTGAAGTCCGGCGGAACTCCCAGGATTCCCTCGGCACGCCCCTCATGCAGGATGGCCTCGTGAGCGACCTCCTCGAGCGCCTGACAGGCACGGTGGGGGCTGAGCACGTCCTCACCGATCCGGCTCTCATGGAGTCCTTCACCACCGACTGGACTCGCCGATGGAGTGGGCCCGCCCTGGCCGTTGTCCGCCCAGGGAGCACAGCCGAGGTCTCGGGAGTCGTCAGCGCATGCCACGCGGCGGGTGTGCCCGTCATCCCCCAGGGTGGCAACACCGGCCTTGTGGGTGGCTCCGTTCCCGGTGACGGGTGCGACGCGCTCCCCGTCATCCTCTCCACGCGCCGGCTCACGCGGCTCGACCCCGTCGATGACGTGAGCGGCCAGGTGACGGTCGGCGCTGGAGTCACCCTCGGAGATCTCCATCGCTACGTCGCCCGAGCGGGCTGGGAGTACGGCGTGGACCTCGCCGCGCGCGACTCGGCCACCGTCGGCGGGACCGTCGCGACCAATGCCGGCGGTATCCGGGTGATCGCCCACGGCATGACGCGCGCGCAGGTCGTCGGGATCGAAGCAGTGCTGCCTGATGGCACTGTCGTCGAGCACCTCGCGGGACTCGCCAAGGACAACACCGGCTATGACCTGGCAGGACTGCTCACCGGCAGCGAGGGCACGCTGGGCGTCATCACCGCCGTGCGCCTGCGCCTGCATCGGCCCCATCGCGCGAGCAGTGTCGCCCTGATCGGGGTCGATACGTGGGATCAGGCCCTGCGCCTGCTTCACACAGCCGTGCGATCGGGTACGCCGCTCCTCGCCGCGGAGGTCATCGATGAGACCGGCATGGAGTTGGCCATGCGGGTGTCGGGTCAACCGTGGCCACTGGAGCACCGGCACCCGCTGGTGCTCCTCCTTGAGGCAGCCGATGGTGGCGAAGGCGAAGGGTTCGACGCGGACGCCCTTGACAGCCTCGATGTCGTCATCGGGCTCGACGCCACCGAGCGGGCGCGCCTGTGGGCCTATCGGGAGCTCCAGTCGGAGGCCTTCTCGTCGTACGCCACCGAGAAGTGCGATGGTGCGGCGCACAAGCTCGATGTGTCCGTGCCCCTGCCGCATCTTGCTGAGGCCGCCGCTCTCATACGCGATCGGATGGACGCTTATCCGGGCATCGAGGCCTTCGGCGTCTTCGGTCACCTCGGAGACGGCAACATTCATGTCGAGATCGTCGGGCCCTCCCCGGATGATGAAGACGTCGATCGGCTCGTGCTTGAAGCTGTTGGCTCCTTTGGCGGCAGCGTCTCGGCCGAGCACGGCATCGGTCGCGCAAAGGCGCACTTCCTTGAGTTGTCACGCTCTCCGGCTGAGATCGCTGCGATGCGCAGCATCAAGTCGGCGCTGGATCCGCGGGGGATCATGAATCCCGGCGTCCTGCTCGCAGATAGGGTCGGATCGTGACTGAGGAGATCCCCGTCGTCGGCCTGCGCGAACCCTGCCCCTGCGGCTCCGGCAAGAGATACAAGGCCTGCCATGGCAAAGCGCGCAACCGCGAGGCCGTAGCCCATGTCGCCCGCCCCTTCGAGGGACTCGCGAGCGAGTGCGACTGGGTCGCCTTCCGCGAGATCGTGCCGGCCGCCACTGCGCCCCTGACCCTGCGCGACGGCACCGACCGCCGCGTGATCCTCACGACCGTCCTGCCGCTCGCCTGGCCCGCGCTCGTGCGCGACAACGGTGACATCTACTTGGCGCTGCAGGTGACGACCGGCTCCGGTGATCCCAGCCGCGACGCGGCCGACGCCCTGGTGCGCGCACTGGAGAGCGAGCCCGGCACACCCGTGCCGCCCGTGGGGCTGCCCGGGCCGGGGCCACGCCTGCAGGACCTCGTCGCTGACGTGCCGCTCGAGGTCACGATCCACGATGACTTCGACTACTGGATGGCCGATGAGGCAAGCGCCGACGCCCCCGGAGTCCGCGACTCGCTCGAGCGCGCCAATAGCAAGGTCATGCCCACGGTGCGCCTGACGTCGGTCGACTCGGCGTACTGGGTGCAGATGGGCGACAAGGTCTTCCTGCGCTGGGTACGACCCGAGCCCGAGGAGAAACTGCTCGACGCACTCGCTCGCCTGCACGCGGCTGGCGGAAGTGCTCTTGTGGGTGTGCCGTCGCGCTTCGTCGGGTCGTTCCGCGCCGATGGACTGCTCGTGCCCGTGTGGGAGCTCACCGAGGGCACGAGTGCGGCCGATACGGAGGCTGCAGCGGTCGAGTTCGGCAACCGACTCAACGCGGCGCTTGCCGTGACGGAGCCCCTGACGTCCGATGAGCGCCGTGCGCGCGCAGGGCTTCAAAACCGCCAGATCACCCTGCGCTAGCCGCGCGCAGCGTCACGCCTGGTCTGCCGAGTTTGTGCCAGTTGCACGACGCAATTGGCCGTCCAGGGTCGTCCAACTGGCAATTTCGATGCCGACGTCATGTCGTCGACCCGGGACCGTGCATCGCG
>CAYYZU010000205.1:0-4000 GCA_964476205.1 uncultured Actinomyces sp.
GGGGACAGGCCAAGGGCCAGTCGTTCGACGATCTCGTGCGATCGGTCGCCCCTCGCCTGCGCGGAGTCGTGCTCCTCGGGGTCGACCGCGACGTCATCCGCGCGGCCCTCGAGGCGCACGCACCGCAGGTGCCCGTCGTGGAGATCGTCCGATCCGATGCCGAGGCGATGGCCGATGTCGTCGCCGCAGCGGCGACTATGGCCCAGGCCGGCGACACTGTGCTCCTGGCTCCCGGATGCGCCTCCTGGGACATGTTCCGGGACTACGGGCATCGGGGCGATGCCTTCGCTGAGGCGGTCCGGACCCGCTGCTAGAGCGCGCGCATCGCTGGTCAAGGGGAGGGGTGATACGCGTCTGACCTGAGGACAACGGCCATCACCTCGACCGTGCGCCGGGCATCATCGATGAGGTAGATCACGCGATAGGTCCCCAGACGCGCGCTGAAGTGACCCCCGAACGGGGGCTCCAACTGCTTGCCCACTCGATGCGGATTGACCAGTAGCGGTCCGGAGATGAATTCATATGCTGCGAAGGCGACCGAAGGCGGGAGGTGCTCTGACAGCTGTCGTCGCGCGCGCGGAGACACCAGAAGGCGGAAGGACTCATCCATGCCGCACTAGTCGCCTCTTGCGCGGCGTGCCTTCATCACGCGGTCAAGATCCTCTGCAGACTCCATGAGGCCTGCCGCGCGCTCGGTCTCGGACTCGCGCAACTGCTGCATCAGGTCTGCGTCGGACAGCACTGCGATCGTCTCTTCGAGTCGCTCTAGGTCGTCTACAGAGATGATCACCGCGGTCGGGCGGCCGTGCACCGTGACGGTGACGCGCTCGTGCTGGGTGCTCACACGCTGCACGACTTCGGAGAGGTGGGCTTTTAACTCAGCGAGGGGCTGATGAGACATGGTCATAAGTCTGACCAAAGTCATCGGGGTTGTCCAGGACATGGGCGAATGGTCGCCGGATAGGCCTGTGGATGGGATCGGCGATCCACAGGCCGTGCGTGCTAGGGAGCGGTGGTGGGCAATCTTCCACCTGGGCTCCGCGGAGCGACGGGGGGCGACACGCCCGGAAATCTCCCTGACCCCACGGGTCACGCCCGGAACACTGTCCCCTATGGCCCCGACCCTCCCCACGACGCGCGTGTCCCGGGGGAGCGGGGAGGCCTCGGGGGAGCCGCCGGTCCGGCGATCCCTGCTCAACCACCCGATGGGCCTGTACTACCTCCTGCTCGGCGCCACCCTGGCGCTGCTCGGCCTCGGCCTGCTCATGGTGCTGAGTGCCTCGTCCGTGCTGTCCATCCGCCTGCATGGGTCGCCGTACACGCTCGCCCAGCGACAGTTGCTCTTCGCGGCGATCGGCGTGGTGCTCATGGTCGTCGCCACGCGACTGAGCGTGCGCACATGGCGACGACTGGCGTGGCCCGCACTCATCGTGGCGATCGTGCTGCTCCTGGCTGTGCTCGTCGTGGGCGTTGAAGTGTCGGGACAGCGCAACTGGATCGACATCGTCGGTCCCTTCCGCCTGCAGCCATCCGAGTTCGCCAAGATCGCGCTCATCCTGTGGAGCGCCGACACTCTCGCGCGCAAGGAACCCATGCTGGACCGCTGGTCCCATCTCCTCGTGCCCGTCCTGCCGGTGACGGCGATGATCCTGCTCCTGGTGCTGCTCGAAGGGGATGTCGGCAACACGCTCATCCTCGCGGTCATCGCCTGCGGCGTCCTCTTCGCCGCCGGCGCTCCGCTGCGGCTCTTCGCGCTCCTGGGCGGCGTTGGCCTCCTCGGCATCCTGGCCCTGACCCTGGCCGCGCCGTACCGCATGAGCCGGTTCACCTCGTGGCTCGACCCCTCGGCGGATCGCCTCGGGGAGGGGTGGCAGGTCACGCAGGGCCAGTTCGCCCTCGGCACCGGCGGCTGGTGGGGGGTCGGACTCGGTGGGAGTCGAGAGAAGTGGGGCTCGCTGCCCGAGGCTCACACTGACTTCATCTTCCCGGTGGTGGGAGAGGAACTCGGACTCGTCGGAACGATGACCGTCCTCGTCCTCTTCTCGATCATCGCCTTCGTCGCCTTCCGGCTGGTGCACTCCTCCGACGACATGTTCGTGCGACTGGCCTCGGCAGGAGTCGGCACGTGGATCGTCTTCCAGGCGGTGGTCAATGTCGGAGCGGTGCTCTCCCTCCTGCCGATCACCGGTGTCCCCCTTCCTCTCGTCTCCTACGGCGGCTCCTCACTCGTGCCACTGCTCATCTCGCTGGGCATGCTCATGTCGTTCGCCCGCAAGGCGGGTGCGACGGCGGCGGGCGCCCCCATCACTCTCACCGTGATCGACGGCGGCTCAGCGCCACAGGGGCGGGAGAAGCGCCGGACGACGCGGTGAAGGTCCTCCTCGCCGCCGGTGGCACGGCGGGGCACATCGAGCCAGCTCTCAACCTGGCCGACCTGCTCACCGACGCAGACCCATCCACCGAGGTCGTCTTCGTCGGGCGCGCCGTCGGGCTCGAATCCCGGCTCGTCCCTGAGCGCGGGCGTCGCCTGCTCACGCTGCCTGCGGTGCCGATGCCCCGCAAGCCGTCGAAGGATCTCCTGCTCGTGGGCCCGCGCGTCGCCGGTTCCCTGCGTGCGATGCGACGAATCCTCGACGAGGAGCAGCCCGACGTGGTGGTGGGGTTCGGCGGCTACGTGGCGGCGCCGGCCTACCTCGCGGCCCGCGCGGCCGGCATCCCGATGGTGATCCACGAGGCCAACGCGCGTGCCGGCATGGCCAACCGTGTCGGTGCCCGGATGACCCCGTGGGTCGCGGAGGCGGTGCCGGGCTCCCTTGCCGGCGCGCGGCACGTGGGCATGCCGCTGCGGTCGTCGATCGTGCACCTCGATCGCGCCGGCCAGCGGCGATCCGCGCGTGCGCACTTCGGGCTGGACCCCGACCGGGTCACGCTTCTCGTCTTCGGCGGGTCGCTCGGCGCCCGGCGCCTCAACGAGGTCGTGACCGGCGCGGCCGAGGACCTGCGCGGAGCGGGTATCCAGGTCCTGCATGCCGTGGGAGAGAGCGCGACGGGCGTCGTCCCGGTCGGCGAAGGCGACGTCGCGTATGTGACGCTTCCCTACATCGACCGTATGGACCTCGCCTACGCCGCAGCCGACCTCGCGATCACGAGGGCCGGCGCGATGACCTGCGCCGAGCTCGCGGCAGTCGGCTTGCCCGCCGTCTACGTCCCGCTGCCGATCGGCAATGGAGAGCAGCGGCTCAATGCGGCTCCTGTCGTTGCCGCCGGTGGGGGACTCCTCATCGAGGACGCCGACTTCACCCCGGGAGCGCTGCGCGGCCAGGTGCTCCCGCTCGCGAGTGACCCGGCACGCCTGGAGGCCATGGCCCGCGCCGCATCGGCGCACGGGGTGCGTGACGGTGCCGAGAGGCTGGCGGACATGGTGCGCGCGGCGGCTGCGGAGAGTGCGTAGTGGGCCCGACTCTCGAGGATGTGCGCCGCGTCCATCTCGTGGGGATCGGCGGCGCGGGCATGTCCGCGCTCGCCCGACTCATGCTCGCCCAGGGCGTCCCCGTGTCGGGCAGCGATGCGAAGGAGTCACGGAGGCTCGTGGCCCTGCGCACCCTCGGCGCGCAGGTGCACGTGGGTCATGACCCCAGTGGACTCGATGGCGATCCGGCCGCATCCGTGGTCGTCGTGTCGACCGCGATTCCGCCCACCAACCCCGAGGTAGTGGAGGCGCGCAGGCGGGGACTTCCCGTGTGGACCCGCGCCGAGGCACTCAATGCCGTGATGGAAGGCCGCGAGCCCATCGCCGTGGCGGGCACGCACGGCAAGACGACGACGACATCGATGATCACCGTTGCCCTGCAGGCATGTGGTGAGGACCCCTCCTTCGCCATCGGCAGCGAGCTGCAGTCGTCAGGGACCAACGCGCACTGGGGGAGCGGCCCGCACTTCGTGGTCGAGGCCGACGAGTCGGATGGCTCCTTCCTGGCCATCACCCCGCGCGTGGCCGTCG
>CAYYZU010000206.1:0-3998 GCA_964476205.1 uncultured Actinomyces sp.
CGATAGAAGGTGAAGGCGCTCACGCCCATGCGTTCATGGCGCAGCGGCAGGAGGCTGGGGACCCGAGTCTGCTCCTGGTCCTCGAGCAGCGCGATGGGGTCCGGGCGATGAGCGGCAGGCTCATAGACACCCTGCGCCTTGCGGCTGAGCGACTCGCGCGCTGCCTTGCCGCGGGCCTGGCGCTCGGCCGGGGTCAGGTAGGTGCCGAAGGCGAACGTACCGGGGGTCGAAGCCGCTGTGGTCATCCCCGGAGGGTACGTGCTGCCCCAGCCAACCCGGGAGCGGTCGTGCGATGTGGGTCCAGGGGCGTGACCAGCCTGCGTATCGAGCCCCGCCAGCCCGTCGCCTTGCGGATCGCTCGGTCGACCTGGCCGGCCGCCCGCCAGGCCTCGTCGGCGACGGCAGGCTCGACCGGTCCGGGCCCGTAGAGCGCCGGGCCGGCGAGGCGCGCGAGGGTGACGACATGCCACTGCACGTCATCGGGCAGGTCGGGTGGGTACGCCGCATCGGGAGCGGGGGCATAGGAGAGCGGCAGCGGCAGCCACGACTCGGCGAGGAGTAGTCGCGCCCACCTCCAGGCACCCGCCACATCCGCCTGCGGATCCCCCGCGTCGCGCAGCCTTCGCCGGATGCCGCGGCGCCGAACGGCGACATAGAGGATCCACGCCAAGGCGAGGAGCACGACCACTGCGGGCACGACAATGAGCCACGGAATCGACGTGCCCTCCTGCGCATCAGCACCGCCGTCTGCCGACTCACCACCCGATCCACCGCCTGAAGCGCTGCCCGAGGGCGACGGTGTCGGGTCGGGCGTCGGCTGCTGCGGCACCTCGTCAGGCGTGAGGGGACGCACCACCGCGGGTCGACCGGCGGCGACATCCTGAGGGCTGGGCTGGAAGGCGACCCAGCCAAGCCCCTCCAGCCGCGCCTCCGGCCAGATGCTTGTCTCGGAGGCGAGCACCGTGCGCACACCCTCGGCCTGGGCGTCAGACGCGGGTGGGAAGCCAATGGCGATACGCGTGGGCACTCCCCACGAGCGCGCGATGAGCGCCCAGATCGCGGCGTACTGCTCCTGGAAGCCGACTCCTTCGGCGAGCACTCGATTGAGGCCCGCGTAGGAGCGGTCGGGTGGACCAGCGGCGAGCGCCTGCGGCGGTGCCGCGGCGTAGCGCGAATCGCGCAGCTTCTCGCTCAGCAGGTTGAGGCGCTGCCATGTGCCGTCAGCCTGCTCGGCGACAAGGTCAGCGAGCTCGGCCATGGTGCCGGTGAGCGGGCCGGGGATCGCGACCGCAGGGTCGAGATCGGTGCTCAGGCCCGGCTCGGCGGCGCGCACCGTCTCGCGGTCGGCCACGGCGAGCGAGTAGCGGATGTCAAAGGCGTAGTCGATCGGCGAGGAGATGGCGGCAACGATTCCTGTCGCGGGATCCGCGCGCGTGGCAACAGGCGAGAGGACCTGGTCGACTCGCTGCGGCACCGGCACCCACTGGCCCGGCAGTCCAACCCCCACGGTGACGCGCGTGCTCGCGGAGTAGGTCTCCTTCGCCTCACCGGCCTCCTCCGGTGGGATGTCGTCGCCGGCCACGCCGTACGTCGGCGGGGAGATCCAGGCGATGCCGTTGTACGTCGCGAAGGTCGCCCACGTGGGCCGGTTGAGCGGGGAGTCGGGGCTGGTCGACGCGGTGAAGAGCACGCGCCCCGCCTCCGCAGGGTCAAGCTGCCACCGCGCGGCGACGAGGAAGGGATCGGGCACGCCACCGTCGGTGCGCGACTCCTGCGTCGGTGAGCCGAAGAGGTCGAGGGTGCGGGGCACCTGATGCGGCACAGACACCGACACGGAGTACGTCGCGAGAGCCGCGACGGTGATGGTGAGGACGGTGAGCACCTCAGCCCACCGCGCGGGTCGCACGGCTCCCTCGCCGTTCCAAGGGCCAAGCAGGATGAGCAGGAGCGCGAGCGCAAGCCCCGTGAACGCCGTGAGGACGCCCGCCTCGATCGTGCCGGTCATGCCCGCGGCGAGTGCTCCGGAGAGGAGGCCGAGTGCGGGCAGGGCCGCGGAGGCGGGGCGCGGGCCGAGCACGAGCACCTGGCCGAGCCACGTGCCGATAAGGATCGAGCCGGCAAGCATCGTGCTCACGAGCACCGACTGCGGTGCATAGCCGCCCGGACCGACGAGGATGCCGATGATGACGCCCACGAGCGCGACGCCGAGCCCGGCCCAGCGGCCAAGTGAGATCGAGGTTGCCATGACGGCGATGACAAGGGGCGCGTACACGAAGCCGGTGAGACTGCCCTCGATGATGAGCGGCATCGCCAGCGCGACGAGGAGCGCGGGCAGTGCCGCGACGACTCCGAGACCCCACCGCTGGCCTATCGGGCGCGCCGGAGCCGTCTCCTCGCGCGGGCGCGCATGCAGGCGCGTAGAACTCATGGCCGCATCACCGACACCGCGGGGATGCGATCCCACCAGCCCAGGACCCCCTGCCCGCGCACGACGATGGTGGTGGCGCGATTCGCGCGTAGCAGGCGTGTGTCGACGCCCGAAGCTCCGCGCTCCACGAGCGCCAGGAGGTCAAGCACCGCGGTCGAGCGACCCCCGCCATGGGATGCCCGCTCGCCCGCTGTCGTCACCACCTCGACATCGAGGCCCGATGACGAAGCCACGGCGGCGAGCGAGGCGATGAAGTCGACGGCTTCCTCGAATTCATCAGCGGAGGTGTAGGCGCGCTCCTCAGCGACGAGCACGAGGGTGATGCGCGGCCGCGTGATGTCGACGTACTGCCGCATCATGAGCTTGCCGGTCTTGGCCGACGACCGCCAGTGCACGTGACGCAGTTCATCGCCGATGACGTATTCGCGGAGCGTCGCAAACGTGGTCGTGCCCATCTCGGCCGATCCGCCGAAGTCCGCGAGTGCCGAGGGAAGCGCGGCAAGGGACACCGGGCGCACGCGCGGCACGACAAGCAGGGCAACGCCTTCGACCTCGCCCACACGTCGGCGCATGAGGCCCCAGGGATCGACGCGCTCGAGCACCCAGGGGCCAAGGCTCACGGGTCCGCGTCGCTGCGTGGGCACGGGGATGTCGGCATGCACGCCCGTGGAGTCCCACACGACCGGATGTGAGCCGCCCGAGGAGCGCAGGCGCAGGCCGCGTCGATGCGCCCGCGCAGCATCGACATCGACGCGCACGACCGTGTCAGAGAGCCGCTCCACCCGAGGCAGCGCGGTGGCGACCGCGAAGGCCGGCCCGCCGCCGGAGACAAGGAAGAAGGAGACGATGAGCAGGAGCAGGGCTCCCGTGGCGAGCCCGAGCCCCTCGGGGTAACCGAGAGCGAGTCCGAAGCCCGCTGCCGCGACGACGACCGCCAGGACACCCCAGCCACGGGCCGTGAACCGGGCGCTCACCCGACCGGCACTCCCGCGACGACCTGCTCGATCGCCTGGGCGCGCACGCTCGCGTCAGCCTCCACGTCCGCGAGCACGAGTCGGTGCGCGAGGACAGGCACGGCGAGACGCTGTACGTCGACGGGCGAGACATAGGTGCGCCCGGCCATGGCCGCGGCGACCTGGGCAGCGCGCAGGAGGCCGACGCTGCCTCGCGGGCTCGCACCCAGGCGGACCCCAGGCGTGGTGCGGGTAGCCGAGACAAGGCGAACGACGTACTCCATGACTGCGTGATCCACGTGCACGCTGCGGGCGAGCGCCACCATGCGGCGCACGTCGTCGGCGTCGCCCACCGAAGCCAGCTCGTCGATGCTGACGCCACTGTGGCTGTTGGCGAGCACCTGCACCTCGGACTCGAGGTCGGGATAGCCGATAGACACGGACATGAGGAAGCGGTCGAGTTGCGCCTCGGGCAGCGGGAAGGTGCCGTCCATCTCGATCGGGTTTTGCGTGGCGAGCACGAGGAAGGGGCGGGGCACCTGGTGCGTGACACCGTCGACGGTGACGGTGCGCTCCTCCATCACCTCGAGCAGCGCCGACTGCGTGCGCGGCGACGC
>CAYYZU010000207.1:0-3967 GCA_964476205.1 uncultured Actinomyces sp.
GAGCAGGTCCGCTGCGGTGATGGCGTACCACGACAGCGCGTCGTAGCCATAGAACGTCGTCATCGGCGGTGTGAGGCTACGCGTGAGTGACGGGTCTCCGGTAGTGATGACCAGCATGCGCGTGTCGTTCGTGACTACCCATTGATAGTTGGGCGCCCAGCAGGCATCGCTGATTCCGTAGGTCTCGGGGTTGCCGCGCACGTCCAGCAGTGTGCGCTCTCCCTGCGCGCTCACGAGCGTGACGACCGCGTGGCCTCCGTCGGATTCGGTCACGAGGCGCTCGCCACTGGGGCTTGTCGTCACGCAACTGCGCACGGGCACGTCTCCGGCGAAGTCTGCTGAAGGTACCTCCTCGATATCGCCGGTGCGGATGTTGACCAGGCGTCGCCACGCGGGCTCGAACACGGGTTCACCCGCTTGCGCGGCCATGCGGTAGAGCGTGAGCTGTAGTCGGTCATCGGGCAACCACGCGATGTCGACCCCCACGTCCTTGCCCTCCTTCTCCGCTGCCGAGGGCGCCTGGTCGTCCAGGCAGTAGACCTCGCGATTGGGCTGCCCTGCGGCAGCGACGACGCGCACGCACAGCGACTCGTCGTCGAAGTACGCGACCGTACCGGAGAGGGTCGGATCAGGAACGAGGGCGAGGGAGACGAATTCGGGATCCGGGCGCAAGAACGTGGAGACCACGAACACCCCCGCACCCACGGCGGCGAACACGACGACGAGCACCGCACCGACGATCGCCCAGGGCAGCCAGCGCCGCGACCGGGTCGCCGTGTCGCTCATACCCTCAGGGTCCTCCCGAGGCTGCCTCGGGCATAGAGGGCGATGGTCCCTGACTGATCAGACCGTGGACCGATCAGAGTGCTGCGCGTTGAGCGGGGCGCAGGCGCAAGCCGGCGGAGTAGAGCGCGAGCACGATCTCGCGGCTCGTCACGACAAGGGCGCCCTCCTCGATCGCGATTGGCCGCGCCTCCTCGGGAATGTCGTAGTGATCGCCCTGGAAGGCTCGACGCGGCATGCCGATCCACCCGGCGAAGGCATGCAGCTCGTCGAGGGAGTGATCGCTGACGAGGTGACACCACATGCGTCCGCGCCAGTGCCAGTGCGCTTCGTCGAGGAGCAGGGCCACGGGTGGAGATTAGTCCCGGGACGAGCGCGCCTGGGGAATGTGAGGCGAGACCGCCGGAATCAGGCGGTGTGAACTCGAATTGCCGCTGTGCTGCCCACCCAGCACAGCGCGGCGAGGTACGCGCGGACGCAGATGTTGACCCACAGGAGCAGCGTGAAGATGAGGACGATGCCGGCGGACACGTCGGGATTGATGAGCGCCCCGACGTAGGTGTAGAGCAGGAAGAAGTTGGCGCCCACCACGATCGCGGAGACAAGGGCCGCCGCCGCGAGCGCGCGCCGGGGCAGGCGCCCCAGGACGAGGCGCACCACCAGGAGCACGCCGGCCGCGACGATTGCCAGACTCGCGATCACGGCGAGGGCCTTGCCTGCGTCAATGGCGACGGTGGAGACATCGCGTCCGATGAGCGTGACCCAGGCGCGGTGACGGATCGACGTGGCGAGCGTGAGCAGCCATGTCGCGAAGATGCCCAAGGCGAGTAAGAGGGACACTGCGAGCGTTCGACCCGAGAGCAGCTTCACGGGGACGGCGTGCTCGCCGAGCAGTGCCCGACGACCGCCCTGTCGGATCGCGTGGCCGGTGAGCACTGCCGATGCGATCAGCGTGAGGATCCCGATGATGCTCACCACGGACGCACTTGTCCGTGAGAAGGCTCCCTGTGCGAGGGCGCCGAGATCGATGTCGGGGTTGACGGCAACGGTGGGGATGAGCACCTCGTTGGTGCCCGAGATGAGGTCAGTCACGCGGGCGAATACGTAGAGGAACGCCACCATGAGCATGACTGCGAGGAAGAGGCCGCGCCCGACCACGCGCAGCGCGGCGTACTCGATGTCCAGCCGGCGATAGCGCGACACCGTGGAGGTGAGCCACGCCGGTCCCTGCATGCCCCGAGACTAGGCGAGTGGTGGCAGGGGGTGGACGGGGAAGGGTCGACGGGGGCTGGCGCCGCGCCTACCATCGGGTGATGCGCCGCGCCCCCCTCCTGCTCGCGCCCGGCATTCTCGTCCTCGCTGCCTGCGGTGGCGGCTCCGACTCCTCCGTCACCTCCGCTGCGCCTGAGTCGAGTGCGGCTTCGGAGGCCGTGACGTCCGCTGCGCCCGCGCCATCCGACGATGAGTCGACGTCAGCCGCGCCAGCTCCGACGGGTGCGCCCTTCGTCGACGTCGTCGATGAGGCGCTCGAGCCTTACGCCGCGCTCATCGGCCAGCCGGCGCAGGCGGCAGACCTTGCCTCGGCACTGTCGCTCTTCGACCCTGACGTCCCCCTGCCCGGCGGCACGGTTGTCGGCGCGGGACGTGTCGTGGAGGAATGGGGCGACACTCTTGATGCGACCCAGATGATCGGCGTCGACCTCGCGCCGAGCAAGGATGAGTTGGAGGCGTACGGCGCGGCAGCGCCCCAGGGCTGGGCCTATAACTCCATCTCCACCACGGACTCGAGCAGCACCCTCGTGATGACCCGGGAAAGCGACGGGGAGCGCATCGTCTTCATGTCGTCCAAGGATCCGGGGCCCGGCGTACCGCCGGCGGAATTCCGGCTCGAGTCCGACGCGTCGGAGATTCCCCAGCCTGTGTGGCTCGGCTCCCTGCCTCTGCCGTCCGGCGGCGAGCTCATCGCCGTGGGTGAGGGCATCGGCGAGGTGGAGGTCGACTACTTCCCCGCCGTCAACGGACTCGTCACCGCGACCTGGCGCTTCCCGGGGGAGCAGCTCGAGGCCTTGCAGGAGTTCTATGCCGGCGACGCGCTCGAGTCAGGTGGGTTCACGCTTGTCGACCCGGACTCGATCGTGGTCGGAGCGTCGTACTTCGACGTGACCGCGGGAAAGTGGACCGGCCAGGTCATCGTGGGCGAGCTCATGGAGGAGGACGAATCATTCGCCACCGTGCAGTGGTTCCTCACCCGTGCGTAGGTGCGAGATGATGCACGGATGAAGGAACTCAGCCCGCTACGCCGCACCATCGGCCTGGTCCTCATCATGATCGGCGGGTTCTGGGCAGCCATCTCCCTGGGGTTCCTCGAGGAGAGCTTCATGACGGGTCAGCCGATCTATACCGTGCTCGGCGCGATGGTCGTGCTGGCTGGCGTGCTCGTCCTCGTGCTGCGCCCCAAGGGTCCGCCCCCCGAAGACCCGGGAGTCGACCCGGGACCGGACACGGTGCCCAAGGCCTAGAGTCATGTCAGCAGCGCACGCAGGGTGCGCGATGGACATGCCTCAGGGAGGCACACGTGAAGAGACTTATCGGTATCGCAGCGAGCATCGGTCTTGCCGGCGCATTCCTCGTGCCTGCGGCGTCGGTCGCGACTGCAGCGGAGAGCAAGCCGATCGGCGTGACTGCGGTGCGGGTCAACTACGACGTCACGAAGGCGCTCCTCGGCGCCAACGTCTACGTCAACGGCGAGGATCCGGGCGGCAGCACCATCCTCGCCCCGGGCCGGATCGCCCTGGAATTCCCCGTGTCGGCTGTCAAGGATGGCAAGGCCTCGCACACGGGTGATCTTTTCTTCTCCCACACCGGAGCCATGGGGTGGCGGACCGTCGTCGTGAGCAACCTGACGGCGGACCTCAAGAAGGGCACGCTCAAGGGTCGCGTCTACTCGCTCGACAGCGATCTGGGCACCTACACGATCTTCACCCTGACTAAGGCGAAGACCTCTGGGCCGTCAACTTCCTACACGGTCAAGCTCGCGCCGGGTGTCGCCAGCCTGCTCAACTCTGCGCTCGGCACGCATGTCTTCAGCGACGGCATGCGCATCGGCTCGGGTGCAACGACGCTCTACGCCAGCTAGACGGATCCGATCGCAGGCGCTCATGGATTCCCAGGTCCTCGAGCTCAC
>CAYYZU010000208.1:0-3958 GCA_964476205.1 uncultured Actinomyces sp.
GGAAGCTCCTCGTTGCCTACGGCGTCATCGGCGTATCGATGACGCAGTTCCTCTATTTCGTGGCGATCGAGCGGATGCCCATCGGCATCGCGCTCATCATTGAGTTCACCGCTCCGATCTGGGTCGTGCTCTGGGTCCGCTTCGGGAGACACCAGGCCGTCAAGGGCACCGTGTGGGTCGGGCTACTCCTGGCCATCATGGGCCTCGCGCTCATCGCACAGGTCTGGCAGGGCTTCACCCTCGATGGACTCGGCGTCGCGGCAGCCTTCGGCGCGGCAATCGCCCTCGCCCTGTTCTTCATCCTCGGCGAGCACGCCCGCCGCGGTGATCCGCCACGTGATGCGATCTCGCTCACCATGTGGGGCATGGGGGGTGCGGCGCTCTTCTGGGTGTTGGTCCCGCCGTGGTCGCTGTCCGCCTGGGGTGCCTACGCAGGGATGAGCGAGCCCCTCGCGGGCACCGGACCGCAGCTCCCGCTGTGGATCCTCACCCTGTGGATGGTCGTCATGGGGACGGTGGTGCCCTTCGCACTCGTCATGAAGGCACTGGGCTACATCAGCGCAGCACAGGCATCGATCATCGGCATGACCGAGCCGCTCATCGCGTCGATCATTGCGTGGATCGCGCTCGCGGAGGTCTTCACTCCCGTGCAGATGGTGGGAGGCGTCGTCGTGCTCGTCGGCGTCTACTTGGCGGAGCGGTCCCGGTGAGCGCCCCGGATCCCATCGAGCCGCTCACCCCGCTGACGGTCCCCGTCTCCTCGACGCGCACCCAGGCGATCGGCGCGGTGATGTACCTCGTCGCGGCGTTCCTCTTCGCCCTCAACGGCAGCGTCGCGAAGGCGCAGATCGAGGCTGGTCTCAGTGCAGCCCAGGTCACGGAGATCCGCACCCTGGGGTGCGCGGTCATCCTTCTTGTCTTCCTCGCCATCACCAAGCCCTCCTCGCTGCGCGTGCGACGGGCGGAGGTGCCTTTCCTGCTTCTCTTCGGAGTCCTCGCCTACGCCCTGACTCCCTTCCTCTTCTTCCTCAGCGTCTCGCTGCTTCCCGTCGCGATCGCAGCCTTGCTCGCCTTCCTCGCGCCGGTCCTCGTGGCGCTGTGGCTGCGCTTCGTCAAGCAGGAGCCGGTGGGTCGCGGGATCTGGGTGGCTCTGGCCCTGGTCGTCGGCGGCTTGCTGCTCGTGTCGCAGGTGTGGTCGGGGATGACGCTCAACCCGCTCGGCGTCTTCTACGGGCTCCTCACCGCTGCCGCGCTCGCGGCATATCTCCTGCTGGGCGAAGAGGGAGCGCGCCGGCGCGACGTGATGAGCCTCGCCTTCTGGGGATTCGCGATCTCCACTGTCTTCTGGAGCATCGTTGCTCCCTGGTGGAACTTCCCCTGGGACCTGATGACCACCACCACGTCCATGCTCGACGGCGCGATCTCCGGCATCCCCGTCTGGTCGCTCGTGATCCTCATGATCGCGGTGTCGGTCGTGCCCTTCGTCCTCGTGCTCATGTCGCTGCAGCGGATCGGGGCGCAGCGCGGCGGGATCCTGGGCACCACCGAGCCGGTGTGGGCCGCGCTCATCGCCTTCGTCCTACTCGGCGAGATCATCACGCCGGTCCAAGGGCTCGGCGGAATCATCGTGCTCGCGGGCGTGATCGTGGCGGAACTCGCCTCCCAGCGGGCGCACCGCGAGGGTGCCCTCACGCGCTGACACAAGTTGGTCGCTCGGCTAATCTCGCTCCATGGCGGTCACCCGGCGGGACGTCCTCATGAGCGGGGTCGGCCTCGCGGGCCTCGCCGTGACCGGATGTGCGGCTGCGGATGCCACCGGCGGGCGCCCGGTCCCGGTGCAGGGTGCCACCGCTGCTCCCGGGTCGCCTAACCTGCTCGTGATCTTCAGCGACGACCATCGTGCGGATCACCTGGGCCTCACCGGAGAGGTCCCCTTCCTGCAGACACCCGCGCTCGATTCGCTGGCGAGTGAGGGCGCGCTCTTCGACCGCGCCTACGTCACCACCGCGCTCTGCAGCCCGTCGCGTGCGACGCTTCTCACCGGCCAGTACGCGTCCCGACACGGCGTACAGAACAACCTCTCCGCCTGGATCCCGGGCACGCCGAGCTTCTTTGACTCGCTCGCTGCTGCGGGATACCGCTGCGCCTACATCGGCAAGTGGCACATGCCGGGCGATCTGCCCGACCTATCGGGGGTGGAGCGCTTCGTCACCTTCACCGTCGAGGAGGGGCAGGGCGTCTACCGCGACTGCCCGCTCATCGTCGATGGCGTCGAGACGCCGCGGCCGGGCACGTACGTAAGTACTGATCTCACCGACTATGCGCTGCAGTGGCTGGAGGAGTCCGATGACGGGCGCCCCTTCTGCCTCGTGGTCGCGCACAAAGCCGTCCATCACGAGTTCGAGCCGCCTGACGACCTGCTCGGCACCTACGACGACGTCGCGATCGACCTGCCAGATGAGGCCTTCACCTATCAGACCCTGCTCGATCGCAACGTGTGGGAAGGCACGGCTGGGAGACTGCAGACCAGCTACCGCCGCTACTGCGAGACGCTGCTCGGCATGGACCGCGAGATCGGTCGTCTGCTCGACGCGATCGATCCCGTCGCCGACAACACCGTCGTCGTCTACACGAGCGACAACGGCTACTCGTGGGGCGAGCACGTGCTCACGGGCAAGCGCTGGGCGTACGACGACAACATCAAGGTCCCCTTCATCGTGCGCTGGCCCGACGGCGTTGCCGCTCCGGGCACCGTCATCGATGAGCCTGTGCTCAATGCCGATATCGCGCCCACGCTCCTCGACATCGCCGGCGTGCCCATCCCCGCGGCCATGCAGGGCCGCAGCGTCGCACCACTGCTGCGCGGTGAGCCGGTCGAGTGGCGCGACGAGGTCTTCTACGAGTACTTCGCGGACTTCCCCTACCAGGTGCCCCCGTCGCAGGCGGTGCGCACCGACCGGTGGCTGTACGTCGAGTACGACCGTGGTCTGGCGCCCGAGCTCTACGACACCGTCGCCGACCCCGAGCAGCAGGTGAATCTGGCCGAGGACCCGGCGTACGCCGCGACCCGGCAGGAGTTGAGCCAGCGCCTGGCCGACCTGCGCCGGGAGTACACGTGAGCACGGGTGCCGCTGCAGGCCGCAACGCGGCGGACGCCAGCGCGACGGGCTCGGGCGGCGCAGATCTCTCCGACTCGGTTCGCTCGGCCAGGGATGGGGCGGGTGCCTGGCACCTGGCGGTGCCCGCGGTCATCTCGGTCGCGGCGTTCCTCGTTATTGACCTGCTCCTCGCGGCTCTGGTGGGCAGGCCGTGGGGACCGGCGTACCCGCTGTCGATGGATGCGCTGGTGCTCGCGCGCATGGGACCGCTCTTCTTCTCGGGCCTGATCGTGTGGCCAGCCATGCGTGCCCGCGGCGCGACGCGCGCGCAGTCCGCGATCGGTATCCTCGCGACACCGGTGGCCTTCGCCATCGTCAGCGGATGGCGCGCAGCGGACTTCTTTCCCCCACTCGAGGCGGCCTACTACGCCACCAATCCGATCGTGGTCGGTGCTCTCGGCGCGCAGGTGTCGAGCGCAGGGGTGGGCGCACTCGTCTATGCACTGTGGCGCGCGCGGCGCAATCGCACGACTGTTTCGGCTACGCGGGTCGCCTGGCGGGGTCCGCTCGCAGCGATCGCCGCCGGCACCGCCGTCACCCTCGTCGCCGTGATCTGGGATGGCGGGCAGCATCTGTTCTATCCGTGGGTGCTGCTCTACGGCCAGCTCTTCGGCTAAGGGCAGCCCGGCCGCAACTTCGAGCGGAGAGTGTCGAAAAATGACACGTTGCGCTCGAAGTTCGCCGGCGCAGCCGCCCGCGCCTCAGCCGGTGGCGTCTCAGCCGGTGGCGTCTCAGCCGGCCGCGTCTCAGCCGGTGGCGAGGCGGACCAGCGCCGGCTGGAGGTCGGCGCGTGCCGCCTC
>CAYYZU010000209.1:0-3956 GCA_964476205.1 uncultured Actinomyces sp.
CGAGGTCGGCCTGGATCGGATAGATCGGAGGCTGCGGGCCGCGGGCACCGATCATTCCGACGAGGTAGAGCTTCTCGAGGTCGAGAGGCACGACCGCACCGCCGACCCGCAGCGGCACGCCGTCCTGCTTGACGAGGAGATCGTCGTCCAGGAAGGGCAGCGAGGCGTGGAAGCCGGTTGCCCACAGAATGGTGTCGAAGTCATCGCTCGTGCCGTCGGAGAAGTGCACCGTCGTGCCGTCGAAGCGCTCGATGCCGGGGCGCACCTTGATGCGGCCGTGCTGCACCCAGTACAGGAGCAGGTCGTTGACGACGGGAGGGCCGTCGGCGAGTGCACGATGGTCGGGGATCGGCATGCCCGGGTAGTCGGATGCCTCGCCGACCGAGACACGCATCATGAGGCGCGCGAGGAGGTCCTGCTCCTCGAAGGTGAACTCCTGCATCCATCCAAGCGCGGAGCGGGGCTTGCCGAAGAACGTCTTGGGTTGGAAGTGGTGACCGCGGCGGATCACGATGTGGGTGTCGAAGTGGCTCTGCGCGGCGTCGACGGCGAGGTCGCATCCGGAGTTGCCTGAGCCGATGACGAGCACGCGGCGACCGTCGATATCTCCGGTGTTGCGGTAGGACCCGGAGTGGACCTGCTTGCCGGTGAACGTGCCGGGGATGTCGGGGATCTTCTGGTCCCGGAGATGGCCGTTGGCGACGAGCACCCCGTCGTACTCGCGGCGCACGCCGTCCGACGTCGTCACCGACCATCCGGACGAGCCGACAGGTCCGTCCGTCGGCAGGGGCTCCACGCGGTCGACCGCGGTGGTGAAGGTGATGTGGCGCCGGAGATCGAACTCATCGGCGTAGAGGTGGAAGTACTCCAGCATCTGATCGCGGTGGGGGAAGAGCGGCCAGTGCTCAGGCATGGGGAACTCGGCGAAGCCCGTCACCTGTCGGGAGGTGATCAGGTGCAGGGCGTCGTAGTCGTGGTTCCAATGCCCGCCGATGGTGTCGGACTTCTCGAAGCAGTCGACCTCGTGGCCGGCGTCGAGCATGGCCTTCAGGGCGGCGAGGCCGGCCGGGCCGGCGCCGATGATGCAGTAGCGAGTCATGCCTTCTCCTGGGTTGCGGCGAGGACGTGATGGGCGAGGGGATGGTCGTTGATGTGGGCATCTGCGCCGTACGCGCGAGCGAACTCGCTTACGGTCGCTGCAATGTGGTGGTGCCAGGCGGAGACGGTCGCGTCCGCGTCAGCGACAGCAAGACCGGCCAGCAGTCGCTCATGACGCGCAATGAGCGCGACGTGATCGGTGCTGTCGTAGGTGATGCCGAGCAGGCTGACGAATGAGGCGGCGTCGCGCGCGCTCTGCTCGAGCATGCTGCTGATGCGGGGCAGTGCGCTGAGGCCGAGCACGGCGTCCTGGAAGGCCAGGTCGGCCTCCAGCATGGCCTGGGGGTCCGCTTGCACCTCGGGGGAGCGCATGGCCGACAGCAGGGCGGTCACGTCCACGAAACGCGCGGTCTCTCCCGCACGGGTTTCGACGGCATGGGTGAGCGCCAGTGTGCCCAGCGACAGACGCGCGGCGTAGACCTCGAGGACGTCGTCGAACGTCGGACTGGCGACGACGGCTCCGCGGTTGCGCCGGAGCACGACAAGACCCTCGGGTGCGAGGAGTCGGATGGCCTCGCGGACCGGCCCGCGGGATACCGCGAACCGCTCGGCGAGGTCCGCCTCCACCAGGCGATCACCGGGACGCAGGGTGCCGTCGAGGATTGCCTCGCGAAGGCGGTCTGCCACGAGGTCTGCTGCGGAAGCCTCGGGAAGTGGAGCGAAAGCCGTGCTCATCGCATCACGTCCGCGCCGGAGATCACGATCGTCTCGCCATCGACGAATCCGGCCGTGCCCGAACCGGTGAGGATCCACACCCACTCGGCGATCTCGGCGGGCTGCGCCACGCGCCCGAGGGGGATCGACTTCGCCGCCTCGGCCATGCGTCCGGTAGCCGCGTTGCCCGGGGTGTCGACCCAGCCGGGTGCGATCCCGTTGACCCGGATGCCGCGCGGGGCGAGTTCGAGGGCTAACTCCTTGGTCAGCATGACGACCGCTGCCTTGGATGCGCCGTAGAGAAGCTGGCCGGGCGAGACGGTGAATGCATCGACGGACGCGAAGTTGACGATGGCCGAGCCGGCGGACATGTGGGGGAGCGCGGCGCGCGTGACATTGAGCAGCCCGAAGATGTTGACGTCGAAGATCAGCCGGTAGAGGTCTTCGGTATAGGTCTCGATCGTGGTGGGGGGATAGACGCCGGCGATGTTGGCCACCGCGTCGATGCCGCCCGCAGGGGCATGGGAGGCGATCGCGGCGGCGACCGCATCGCCGTCGCGGATGTCGACCGCGAGGGGAGTGAGCGCCGGGTGGTCGATGCCCAGGTCAGGGGTCACGTCGATGCCGAGGACGTGCCAGCCGCGCGCGAGGTACATCTCGGCGGTCGCGAAGCCCATCCCGCTGGCGGCACCGGTCACTACGGCTGTCGTCATGGGCCGACCCTACGAAGGAGGGTCCAGATTGTCAACAATCTGCAATCTGACGCCAGGAGCTAGTCGTCCAGCCATCCCTTGGCGCGCTCGACCGCCCGGCGCCACCTGAGGTGGGCCTCGTCGCCGTCGCCGCGGGGCGTGAAGATCCGATCACTCCTTCGCGCGCTGGCCAGATCCGACTCCGCGGACCACACCCCGGTGCCCAGGCCGGCGAGGAACGCCGCGCCGAGGCCGGTCGTCTGCAGCTCGGCCGAGCGGTCGACCGGGATGCGCAACTGGTCCGCCTGCAACTGGCACAGCAGATCGTTGGCCGCTGCACCGCCGTCTACGGCGAGCGCTGTGAGGTCGACGCCACCCTCGCGCGCCATGAGGTCGACGACATCGCGCACCTGGAACGCGATGGCATCGAGAGTGGCACGCGCGATGTGCGCGCGCGTGGTGCCGCGCGTGATGCCGATGATGAGTCCGCGCGCGTAGGGATCCCAGTCGGGCGCTCCCAGTCCGGTGAGTGCGGGCACGAAGACCACGCCGCCGCTGTCGGGCACGGACTCTGCGATTGCCTGTGTCTCACTGGCCGACTCGATGATGCCGAGACCGTCGCGCAGCCACTGCACAGCGGAGCCGGTGACGAAGACGGCTCCTTCGAGTGCGTAGGTGAGCGAGCCGTCCGGGCGCCCGAGGGCGACCGTGGTGAGCAGGCCCGATTCGGTGGCGACAGCGCGATCGCCGGTGTTGACGAGGAGGAAGGATCCCGTGCCGTAGGTGCATTTCGCTGAGCCTGGGAAGAACCCGGCCTGACCCACGAGCGCAGCTTGCTGGTCGCCGGCGATGCCGGCGATGGGGATGTCCAGCCCGAGGAATGTCGCGGGGTCCGTGCGTGCGATCTCGCCGTACGACGGGACGATCTCGGGGAGCGCGTCCAGGGGAATACCGAGGAGGGCGGCGAGTTCCGGACTCCACTGCCCGGTGCGGATGTCGTACAGCAGTGTGCGAGATGCGTTGGTGGGATCGGTGACGTGGTAGAGGCCGCGCGTCATCCGCGCGATGAAGTAGGAGTCCACAGTGCCGATCGCCACACGGCCCGAGGTGACCTGCGCCCACGTCGTCGGATCGTTGTCGCGCACCCAGGCGATCTTGGTGCCGCTGAAGTAGGGGTCCAGGCGCAGACCGGTGAGTTCGGTGACGCGCTTCTCGTGACCCGCGTCGCGCAGCTCATCGCACATGGCAGCGGTGCGGCGGTCCTGCCACACGATGGCGCGCCTCGGAGCGCCCAGGGTCTCTCGATCCCAGAAGCACACCGTCTCGCGTTGATTGGTGATGCCGACCGCCGTGGGCGGCTCGGGTGAGCTCGCCAGCGCCTCACGCGTGGCCTCGAGTGTCGCCGCCCAGATCTCGCCGGGGTCGTGCTCCACCCAGCCGTCGGCGGGGAAG
>CAYYZU010000210.1:0-3945 GCA_964476205.1 uncultured Actinomyces sp.
ACGGTCGATGCCTTCAGCGCGATCGTGCACAAGGACAAGGCCTATGCCTACGGCGTCGCGATGACTGCGAAACTGCGCGAGCTCATCCCAAGGCAGCAGTTCGAGGTGCCGATCCAGGCGGCCATCGGCTCGCGCGTCATTGCCCGCGAGACCGTGCGCGCTATCCGCAAGGACGTGCTCGCCAAGTGCTACGGCGGCGACATCACGCGCAAGCGGAAGCTGCTGGAGAAGCAGAAGGAGGGCAAGAAGCGCATGAAGATGGTGGGGCGCGTCGAGGTGCCGCAGGAGGCCTTCATCGCCGCGCTCTCCACGGGTGAGGAAACCGCGGCTAAGAAGTAGTCGTCAGCGGTCGGTGACGTTGAAGACCACGACGGTCTCGTTGCCGGTGGGCGCTGAGAAGATCGTGGCGACCTTGCCCTCCTTGGTGAGCGCCCACATGTTGGGGGTGCCCGGCGGGATGCTCGGGTCGACGGCCCAGCCCTTGTTGGCCTGGAGGTCCTTGACGTAGTCCGACACTGCAGTCGTCTGGTCCCCGGATGCAGACATCTGGGCGGTGAGGCCCTCCGGCGTCGCTGCGCCCGCGAGCAACGTGAAGCCCGGGATGAGCGCGAGATCGGCGGGCCAACCCTCAGGGAACTCACCCGTGCCGTACTCGAAACTGCCGTCGCTGGTGTCGACGCGCACCTCGCCGTCCTCGCCCATGTCGACCGAGGCACTACCGCCCAGAGCGTCGTTGACCATGTCCTCCGCTGCCTGCTGGGAGCCGCAGGCGGCGAGGGGGACGAGGAGTGCCGCCAACGCGGCTGCGGCGAGGGCGCGACGCATCACTTCACGAACCTGATGTTGATGGGGTAGCGGTACTCGATGCCCTGGTTGTTCTTCATGCCAGCAATGACGCAGAAGACGATCGCCAGGATCCATACGGCGAAGAAGAGGATGAACCCGATGAAGACGAACATCAGCACGAAACTCACGAGATAGCCGATGAGCACGGTGATCTGGAAGTTGAGGGCCTCGGTCGACTCCTTCTTGACGAAGGCATTGCGCGGGCCGAAGACGAGCATCACGATCAGCGGCGCGATGAAGCCGAGGATGATCCCGCCGAGCTGACTGAGCATGGCCCAGAGCCGTGCGTCGGAATCCGACATCGGCTGCTGATCCGGAGGGACGGCGGGTGGGGGAGGGGGAGTCGTCGACATGATGCCTCCTAGGCGTGAAGTCGCACTTCCTGAAGCCAGGGTACGCCTCCCGCGACGGCGAAGGTCGGTCATGCGGAGCACAATGACCGAATGTCGCGCCGACCCTTGGGCTTCTACGTCCACGTGCCCTTCTGCGCGACGCGCTGCGGATACTGCGACTTCAACACCTACACCGCCGAGGAGCTCGGCGCGGGAGCGAGCAGGTCGACGTACGCCGACACGGTGATCTCCGAGATCCGCTGGGCGCGGAGCCAGGTGTCCGACGACCGCCCGGTCTCGACCGTCTTCGTGGGAGGCGGCACACCGACCCTCCTGGGCGCCGGTGACCTGGTGCGCATCCGTGAAGCCATCGACGTGGAGTTCGGGCTCGAGCCCGGCGCGGAAGTCACGACCGAGGCCAATCCCGACTCGGTATCGCCCGCCATGCTCCAGGAGCTCCGTGAAGGCGGATTCACGCGCGTGTCCTTCGGCGTGCAGAGCCTGGCCCCACACGTGCTCGACGTTCTCGAGCGCACACACACGCCCGGTCGCGCGCTGGAGGCGATCTCGGAGGCGCGCGCTGCGGGATTCACACACGTGAGCGCGGACCTCATCTACGCCACTCCGGGAGAGACCGACGACGACCTCGCAGCGTCGGTTGCCGCGGTGCTCGACGCGGGCGTGGATCATCTCTCTGCCTACTCGCTCATCGTCGAGGACGGCACGCGTCTCGCCGCCCGCGTGCGACGCGGTGAACTCCCCGCGCCCGATGACGACGCCGCTGCCGATCGCTACCGCATCATCGATGCGATGGCCTCGGCGGCAGGTCTGGATTGGTACGAGGTCTCCAACTGGGCGCGGCCAGGATCGGAGTGCCGGCACAACCTCGGCTATTGGAGTGACGCTGACTGGTGGGGGGCGGGCCCGGGCGCTCACGGGCACCTGGACGGTCGCCGTTGGTGGAATCTCAAGCACCCCGCGGCCTACGCGCGGGCGCTGGCCGAGGGTCAGTCGCCGTTGGCGGGGGAGGAGACGGTCGATGAGGAGGGGCGCGCACTGGAGCAGGTGATGCTCGGCGTGCGCATTCGCGCGGGTATTCCTCGCGCAGGCCTTCCCGATGACGCCGTGGCGCAGTTGGTGGCCGAGGGCCTGGTCGAGGTGTCCCGGGACCGTGTCGTGCTCACGTCGAGCGGACGGCTCCTCGCCGATGCGGTCGTGCGCCGACTCACGCCGTGACGACTTCGGGTGACCGCTAGGGCCGCAGCGGACGGCCATCGGCGTCGGTCTTGATGCCGCTACCGCTGAGGATGAGGACCCCCTCGATGATTCCCCAGAATCCGCCGATGCCGCACGTGGCAATGGTGACGAGGATCTGCAATACGCCGATGCTGGTGTAGCCCAGGTAGAAGCGGTGCACCCCGAGTGCCCCCAGGAAGATCCCGAGCAGCCCCGCCGTCATGCGCGACTTCGCGAGCGGATCGACGTACAGCACGAACTCCGCCGGGTAGCCCGATGGCGGTGGCACGGGGTGGCCGACTGGGGCCGGAGGCTGAGGTGCGTAGCCGGGAGGGGGTGGGCCGGGGTACGCCGGGCCGATGGGAGCGGGCCCGGTGAGCGGGGGCCCGCTCAGCGGAGGCTGCGGCTCCTGATCCGGATCATGTGGCGTGGGCTGCGTCACACGGACCTCCTCGTCAACAGGCTCCCTGCTCGTCAACAGGCTCCATGGTGCCCGAGGGCGTAGGATTGGCACTCGAACCCGGGGAGTGCCAGGGCACCCGGATGGCCGAGGAGGTGGCGATGCTCGAGGACCGTCGCCTCGCCGTGCTCCGAGCAATCGTCGAGGACTACGTCTCCACGCGTGAGCCGGTGGGCAGCAAGGCGCTCGTGGAGCGCCACGCGCTGGGTGTCTCCTCGGCCACGATTCGCAATGACATGGCCGTGCTGGAGGACGAGGGGTACATCGCCCAGCCCCACACCAGTGCAGGACGCATCCCCACCGACCTCGGCTATCGGGCCTTCGTCGATCGGCTCTCCGGCGTCAAGCCGCTGTCCTCCGCCGAGCGCCGCGCCATCTCGGACTTCCTCGCGGGTGCGGTCGACCTCGACGACGTCATGGCCCGCAGCGTCCGACTGCTCGCTCAACTCACGCGCCAGGTGGCGCTCGTGCAGTACCCCTCGCTCGTGCAGTCGACAGTGCTGCACATCGAACTCGTGCGCCTGAGCGACACGCGACTGCTGCTCGTGCTCATCGCCGATACAGGCCGAGTGGAGCAGCGCACGATCGACCTGCCCGCCGCCATGACCGACGACGACGTGAGCACGCTGCGTGCGCGCCTGGTCTCCACGACCATCGGTGAGCGCTGCGCGGACCTCGGCGACCGGCTGGAGCCGCTGGTCGAGGCGGCAGATCCGGCCATGCGACCTTCGCTCGCGACGATCATCGCCAGCATCATCGACGCGACTGCCGACACGGTGGAGCAGCGCATCGTTCTCGGCGGCACCGCCAACCTCGCTCGCTATCGCGATTCCTTCTCGATCAGCCTCGAGCCCGTCCTCGAGGCGCTCGAGGAGCAGGTGGTGCTGCTGCGCCTCCTCGGTGAGGTCTCCGGCGATGTCACGGTCCGCATCGGGCACGAGAATCCCGTGGAGGACCTGCAGGGGACGAGTCTCGTGGCGACCGGATACGGTCGAGGTGATTCGGTGGTCGCCGGCGTCGGCGTCGTCGGACCCACGCACATGGACTACCCCGGCACGATGGCCTCGGTCC
>CAYYZU010000211.1:0-3929 GCA_964476205.1 uncultured Actinomyces sp.
CGACCTACGCCGCGCATCTCACCCTCGAGCACGAGCGGCTCGCGGGTGAGTTCACATGGCAGCCGCACGAGGTTGTCCTCGTCGCGGGACCGTGGAACTTCCCCTACGCGATCCCCGCCTCGGGGCTCGTGCACGCGCTCGCTGCTGGTAGCGCGGCGATCCTCAAGCCCGCCCCCGAAGCGCGCGCCGTCGGAGCACTCCTCGTCAGCCAGTTGCACGAGGCCGGCGTGGATCCCGATCTCGTCCAACTCGTCGCCACCCCCGACGACGAGGTGGGCAAGCACCTCGTCACCCATCCCGGGGTCAGCGAGGTCGTCCTGACGGGATCCCTTGCGACAGCCGACCTTTTCCTCGGATGGCGCCCCGACATGCGCCTGCGCGCGGAGACCAGTGGCAAGAACTCCCTCATCATCACCGCGGCAGCCGACATCGACCTCGCGATCAAGGACCTCGTGAAGTCGGCTTTCGGCCACGCGGGCCAGAAGTGCTCGGCGGCCTCGCTGGCGATCGTCGAGGCGAGCGTGTACGACGATCCGTCCTTCCGACGTCGCCTCGCCGATGCCGTGCGCTCACTGCGCGTGGGCTGGGCTACCGACCCTGCAACGATCACCGGCCCCGTCATCAACCCGCCGAGTGGATCCCTCGCGCGCGCGCTCACGCAACTCTCCCCCGGCGAGAGCTGGCTGGTGGAGCCACAGCAGCTCGACGACTCCGAGCGCCTGTGGTCGCCGGGAGTGATCTGGGACGTGCACCCCGGCGCGTGGTTCCACCTCACCGAGTGCTTCGGACCCGTGCTCGGCGTGATGCGCGCGAATGACCTGGACGAAGCCATAGCGATTCAAAACGCCCCCGAGTACGGGCTCACGGGCGGGCTGCACAGCCTGGACCCGGCGGAGATCGCCGCCTGGCTCGATCGCGTGCAGGTGGGCAACGCCTACGTCAACCGCCACATCACGGGGGCGATCGTGCAGCGTCAGCCCTTCGGCGGCTGGAAGCGCTCCTCCATCGGTGGCGGAGCCAAGCCTGGGGGACCCGGGCACCTGCACGCCTACGGCACCTGGTCGACACCGGAACTGAATGTGGATCGTGCCCGCGCTTCCTTCGCTCGCGAGTGGGCTGAGCACTTCTCCGTCGACCTCGACCCCACAGGATTGCGATCCGAGAGCAACATCCTGCGCCATCACCGCCTTGACGGAGTCGTGGTGCGTACCGAGCTCACCGGTTCGGCGTACGACACGCTCATGCTTGCGGCTCAAACCACGGGCACACCGGTCATCTGGTCTGATCCGCGCACGGAGAGCGACACCGATCTCGCCCTGCGCCTTCCGGCCCTGGGCGTCGAGCGACTGCGCCTGCTCACCAATGCGACTCCCGAGCTCCTCGCCGCAGCGCATGCATCGGGCGTGGCGGTCGACCGGCAGCCGGTGACGGATGCGGGTGAGATCGAACTCGGGCGGTGGCTCAAGGAGCAGTCACTATCGATCACGCGGCACCGCCACGGACGACTGCTGCGCGATCGCGCTTAGCGGCCGTTGCTGCCGGCGAGGCGCTTCGCCATCTGGTCGACCTCGCTCAGCAGTGACCCGCCGAGCAGCAGCGCCCCGGTGTCGTCGATCTCCTTGAGGTCAGCGACCGAGCGGCTGCGCTCCTCCTCGACCACTTCGAGCGCCGCAAGGACACCGGTGGCGGGATCGCCATCGACCATGGCGCGCTCAAGGGAGTCCGCATGGACCGAGAGCGCCTCGCCGGTAGACGACAGCATCTGGCCCATGCCCTCGGGCAGCCGCACGGCACCTCGCGACGTGGCGTCGAAAAGTCCACGCGCGATGGAGTTGACGTGGTCACTGGTCTGCTGGAGCAGGGCGTACTGCTCGACGATTGCTCGCCCCACGGCGCGCTCGCTGCCCACGCTGAAGCGCCGACCCAGTCCCAGCTCCTCGATCTCCTCACCCACATGTCGGGTCTCAACCGCGAGAGTGCGTGCCTCGGTCAGCCACTCAGTCGCCTGACGGCGCGTGAGCTGATCGCCCGAGACGTGGCCCATCGCCACGAGCAGGGAACCGAGGCGACCGCCCAACTCCGAGAGCTTCTCCGTCATCCGCTCCTCCGGGCGCTCAGGATGCGCGACAAAGGAGAAGACAAGTCCGATCGCCACACCGAGAAGAGTGGCGACGATTCTCGTAATGATGACCTCGTCGGTGAGCGCCTCGCCCATGAAGTAGACGAAGAGCGCGGTCACCGGGATCTGCAGGGAGCCCTCAGGACCCAGCCTCATGAGGCGGCCGATGACCAGCGAGACCACGACGAGGACGCCGACGGTCCACACGTGCAGGCCCCACCACTGGTAGAGCGCGAAGGCCACCAGGAGAGCGACCGCGGTCGCACCGACAAGAGACAGGCCCGTCCGCAGCGAGCGGTTGAGTGACAGGGCCACGGTGATGACCGCACCGGCCGCCGCCGGCACCGGCGCCGAGATGCCCAGGAGCAGCGCGGCCACCCAGGCCGTGCATGCGGCCAGAGAGGTAATGCCGATGAGCCACGCCGTGGGCCAGGTGCGGGCGGCACCGCGCAGGATCCGCTGGGTCAGCGAACCCTCGGGCGCGCGCCGGACGGCCGAGTCGAGCGCCTCCTGGATGGACCGGGAGATATCGCGCACGAAGGTGCCCGGCGTGCGCACGGACGTGCGCATGCCCTTAGGCGGAGTCGAGGCGAGCATGATTCAAGGGTCCTCTCCCATTGGGGACTGCTCCGCGCGGCCCCCGGGGAGGGTGACGGCGCTCACCCCCGACAGGTTCCCCGTGCCTACGGCACGACACCCAGCGCGTGCCTAAGGCACGACGAGCACAGGGATGTCGGAGCGCTCGACGAGCTTGGGCGCCACGGCACCGAAGAGCGCCGCGCGGATACGCCCCGACTCGCCGTAGCCGACCACGAGCATCCGCGGCTTGCGCTCCTCCATGACCGTCTCGAGGGCGCCGACCGGATCGGCATCCACCAGGATCGCTTCGGCCTCGACGCCTGCCTCACGAGCTTCCAGGACAGCTGCATTGACCGCCGGCGCCAGCTCCTCGACGATCGCTGCCTCCGTGATGTCGTATTCCTCGCCCATGCCACCGGCGGGAGCAACCCCGCACACGACCAGCAGTGTCTCCTCGAGGTCGCGTGCCAGGGCGATCGCGGCGCGCAGGGCATGTCTCGCGCTGTCGCCACCGTTGTATCCCACCGCAAGGCTCATCGCTCATCGCCTCCCTCGGCGACCGGCACGAGATCCGGATCGACCACGCTCGGACGCTCCTTCCAGAAGACAGTGTCAACGATGCGCGACGAGACCATGAAGATGGCTCCCACGACGAAGAGGAAGATCCCGATGACCAACGGCGGTCCCAGTCCGAACCACGACACCCCACCGTAGGAGTTCTCCGGATTGGACATCTCGATTGCCGAGAGGACGAGGAGCCAGATGAGCATCACCGCTCCCACCACCGGCCCCAGCCCGATGAGCAGGAAGGCCTTGGCACTCGTGAAGAGCATCCGGCGGTAGTAGATCGCGCAGGCGATGCCCGTCAACGAGTAGTAGAACGCGATGAGCAGGGACAGCGCGGTGAGCGAGTCGAAGAGCGCGTTTTCGCTGATGAAACTCACCACGACGTACCAGATGATGGCGATGATCGCGACCCACCACGTGGAGACTGCCGGCGTCCGGTGCTTCGCGGAAATGCGCCCGAAGTATGCCGGGATCGCCGCACGCCGCGCCATCGACAGCGCTGTCCGCGACGCCGGGATGATGGTCGTCTGGGTCGACGCCACCGCAGAGATCGCCACCGCGAGGAGGACGATCCATCCGAAGCCGCCCAGGGCCTCCTGCGCGATGAGCGCAAAGACCATTTCCTCCTCACCCGCGTTGTCGGCGAGGAATGCCGGACCGACGA
>CAYYZU010000212.1:0-3924 GCA_964476205.1 uncultured Actinomyces sp.
AGAAGATGACGAGCAGGCTCCACAGGAATTCGCCGAACTCCACAGTTGACTCCGATTCTCAGACGTGTAGGACCGCCCTACTCTAGGGCCCGCGGTGCGGGACGGAACCGCGCTGGCACGGTGTTCTGCGGTCAATCCGGGAATCCGTAGGCTGCGGGCGTGCCGACAGGGACTCCCACGAGACGCCTTTCGGCGTACGCCGCGGTCGGATCTCTCGCCCGCGCGGCCAATGCGGGCCTGCCGACGGCGATCATCCTGGGGGTCCTCGCTGCGGGGGGATCCGCCTCGGAGGGTTCCCTCATCGTCGCGTCCGTCACCGCCATCGCGGGCATCGTCGGTCCGCTCGTCGGGGCGCTCATGGACCGCGCGGTGCACCCGCGGCGCGGCTACGCACTCGCGATCCTCTCGCTCGCCGCTTGTTCAGCGGCCCTCGCTGTGGGCGTGGGCTCTTGGCCTCTCGGGGTGCTCATGCTCATCGCGGGCGCGGCCGGCCTCTTCCACCCGATGCTGACCGGTGCGTGGAGTGCGCAACTGCGGCGCGTCGTACCCGATGTCGCTCCCGCGCGTGCCTACTCGGTCGACGTCGCGACCTACAACGTGGGCGACATTGTGGGGCCCGCCATCGTCGGCATCGCCTACGTCTACGACTCCTACACGCCGGGTGCGGCCTCCCTCGAGGTCGCCGTGGTGCTCTACCTGCTCGCGGCGCTCGTGCTCCCGCTCGTGCCGATTCCCTCGAGGACACCCGAGGAGCTTCCTGACGAGTCGCAGCGGTTGGTCCACTCCGTGCGCGCCCTCTCCGTGTTCTGGCACTCCGTGTCGCTGCGACGCTCCACGATCATCAGCACCCTCGCCTTCGTCGGCATTGCTGGCCTCGTCATCGGTGCCCCTCTCATGGGCCAGGACCTGGCGGGCGACGCCGGCATCGGCGCGCTTCTCCTCGCGGTGGTCGCGGCGGGTGCACTGCTCGGCTCGGTCGTCTTCGCGCGCAGGCCCGCGCGCCAGGGTCCCGGGACCATCGTGGTCGTCACCACTCTTGGCCTCGGGGTCGCCTTCGCGGCCCTCGCCGTGGTCCCGTCCATGCCGGTGGCCTTCGCCGTCGCGGCCATCCTCGGCTTCCTCGAGGCTCCGCAGTTGAGCGCCGTGCTCCAGGTCCGCGATCGAGAGTCTCCGGCGCACGTGCGCTCGCTTGTCTTCGTCGCGGCCACCTCCCTCAAGACCGGCGCCTTCGCGGTCGGGTCGGTGCTCGCGGCGGCACTGGTCGAGCTCGGCTGGCGACCCCTCCTGCTCGGCAGCGCGGTTATCGAGATCCTCGCCGTGATCGCGGGGCTCCTCATCGCAGGTCATCGGCGCCCGGCGGGGCGGCCTCGCCGCCCCTGACGGGGTGGCCCGCCCTATCGTGGAGGCCTATCGCCCACCACCGTTGAGGGATGACATGACCGAGATCGACCGCGTCCGCCTGCAGTCCGCGCTCGACGAGGAGCGGGCAACCTATGCCGCGCGCTCCCCGCGCTCGCGCGAGCTCTACGAACAGGCCGATCACCTCTTCGGCCGCGTGCCCATGACGTGGATGAACAAGTGGTCCGGCGGCTACCCGCTCTACCTCGCCACCGCCCACGGCAACCGCATCACCGACGTCGACGGAAATGAGTACATCGACTTCGCCCTCGGCGACACCGGCGCCATGGCGGGGCACTCCCCTGAGGCGACGGTGAAGGCTGTCCACCAGCGCATCGGCGTCGAGGGCGGGATCACGACGATGATGCCGAGCGCTGACGCCGAATGGGTCGCTGCGGATCTCACTCGCCGCTTCGGACTGCCGCTGTGGTCGTTCGCGCTCACCGCCACCGACGCCAACCGCTGGGCGCTGCGACTCGCGCGCATGGTGACGGGGCGGCCCAAGGTCGCTGCCTTCTCGTTCTGCTATCACGGTGCGGTCGACGAGACGTTCGTGCAGATGGGTCCAGGAGGCGAGACCCTCGTCCGCCGTGGCAACGTGGGTCCCGCCGTGGCCGTCTCGGAGACGACGCGCGTCATGGAGTTCAACGACCTGGAGTCCGTCGAGCGCGCACTCGCCCACGGTGACGTGGCCGTGCTCATCACCGAGCCGGCACTGACCAACATCGGCATCGTGCTGCCCGAGCCCGGCTTCCTCGAGGGAGTTGCCGAGTTGTGCAAGAAGTACGGCACGCTGCTGCTCATTGACGAGACGCACACCATCTCGGCTGGTCCGGGCGGATGCACCCGGGCCTGGGGTCTCGACCCCGACATCCTCGTGATCGGCAAGAGCATCGGCGGTGGCATCCCGACCGGCACCTACGGCATCACCCAGCGGATCGCCGACATGGTCAAGGAGCACCCCGATGCCGACCTCATCGATGTCGGAGGTGTGGGTGGCACGCTCGCAGGCAATGTGCTCTCGACCGCTGCCATGCGCGCCACGCTCGGCGAGGTCCTCACCGATGCGGCGTTCGAGCACATGATCACCCTCGCGACCCGCTTCACCGAGGGTGTCGTCGCGACCCTCGAGGAGTACGACGTCCCGTGGTCGATCTCCCAGCTTGGCGCGCGCGCGGAGTACCGCTTCGCGCGACCCGCACCGCGCACGGGCACCGAGTCAGCGCATGCCGAGGACGACCACCTCGATGAGTACCTCCACCTCTTCATGGCCAACCGCGGCGTGCTCATGACGCCGTTCCACAACATGGCCCTCATGTGCCCAACCACCACTGCGACCGACGTCGACCTGCACACGACGCTCTTCGCCGAGGCCGTGCGGCGACTGGTCGCCTAGTGCTGCCCGCCAGCCTCGACCTCACTGGCCGCGCCGCCCTGGTGACGGGCGCGGGCAGCGAGTCGGGAATTGGATTCGCCGCCGCTCGCGCGCTGGCGGAGCTGGGCGCGTCCGTCACGATCGCGGCGACGACGGACCGCATTCACGCGCGCGCGGATGAGCTCACGGCTCAGGGGTACGCCGTGCAGGGTGCGATCGCCGACCTCACAGACCCTGAGGCCGCCGCGCACCTCGTGTCGATCGCACGCGAGCAGTGGGGTCGCCTCGACATCGTGGTCAACAACGCGGGCATGACGAGTGTGACGGCGCCGGGAACTCCCGAGGGCGGAGACGCACTCTCACTCGGCGCTGATGCCTGGCGTGCGTCGATGGCTCGCAATCTCGACTCGGCCTATTACGTGAGCCGCGCTGCCCTCCCGGAGATGCGCGAGTCGGGCTGGGGCCGCATCGTCATGGTCGCCAGCGTCACCGGGCCGGTGATGGCGATGCGCGCGGAGTCGGCATACGCCGCGGCCAAGGCCGGCATGGTGGGCCTCGCGCGATCGCTGGCCGTGGACTTCGCTGCGGATGGCATCACGGTGAATGCGGTCGCACCGGGCTGGATCGCCACGGGGTCGCAAACCGATCATGAGCGCGAGCAGGGCTTGCGTACGCCGATGCGGCGTAGTGCGACCGCCGACGAGGTCGCGTCAGCCATCGCGTGGCTGTGCACCCCGGGAGCGGCGTACACCACAGGGCAATGCCTCGTGGTGGACGGCGGCAACTCGATTGCCGAGGAGCGTGCATGAGTGCGCTCGCCATGTGGAAGGAGCGCGCGTGAGCGTCGTCCTCGTCACTGGCGCGGCAGGCGGACTGGGTTCGGCCGTCTGCGAGAGGTTCGCCGCGGGTGGCTGGGATGTCATTGCGACGGATCGTCCTGACGCACGCGCTGCCATCGGCGACTGGATCCCCGCGGACCTGCTGGATGTCGAGCAGATCCGCGAGATGGTGGCGCAGGCGTCAGCGATCCACGGGCGCCTCGATTGCGTTGTCAACGCCGCGGGGCTGTGGACCGAGGGGCCGAGTGACGCCACGACCGAGGACGAATGGGATCGCGTCGTCGGCGTCAACCTGAAGGCGGCGTATTTCGT
>CAYYZU010000213.1:0-3923 GCA_964476205.1 uncultured Actinomyces sp.
ACGTGGCTCGCGTCGTCGTCATCGGAGGCGGAGTGGGCGGCATGGCTGCCGCTGCCAGGCTCAAGGTCAAGGGACACGAGGTCACCCTCCTCGAGCAGGGATCGCGCTTCGGGGGCAAGCTCGCGCGCTACGAGCGCGACGGCTTCGTCTTCGACACGGGGCCGAGCCTCTTCACCCTCCCCGCCGTCTACCGTGACCTCTTCCTCAAGACCGGCAAGGGCCTCGAGGAATCCGTCGACGTGCAGCCGCTGGACACGGCATTTGCCTACCGCTTCGGCGATGGCAGTGCCCTGGAGCTCCCCGGCACCGATCCGGCACGCATCGCTCGCGCGATGGGCCAGCAACTCGGAGGGACGGCAGCCGAGGACTGGCGCGGCCTCATGGCCCGCGCGGCCGAGGTGTGGCGGATCACCCGACAGCCCTTCATCCAGTCGCCGCTTGCCGGTGCCGGCACGCTCATTCGCCTCGCCACCGATCCTCGGGAGGTGAAGGCGGTCGCGCCCTTCACGAGCCTGCGCCGGCTCGGACGCCGTCACCTGCGCGACCCGCGCCAGGTCACCCTCCTCGATCGCTACGCGACGTACCAGGGATCGGATCCGCGCAAGGCCCCCGCGGCGCTCATGACCGTGCCCTACGTCGAGCAGGAATTCGGGGCATGGCATCTCGGCGGCGGCCTGGCCACGCTCGCCGACGCACTCGCCGCGCGCTGCCAGGAGCGCGGAGTGCAGATGCGGACAGGCGCCGACGTGCAGCGCATCACGACCGACGCGGCGGGAGTGACCGGCGTCCAGACCGCGGAGGGCGAGCGCATCCCGGCCGACATCGTGGTGGCCAACTCCGATGCCGACACGCTCTACTCCCGCATGCTCGACGACCCGCGCGGGCGCAAGCCTCTGCGCACGTTGCGCCGCGCGACTCCCTCGCTCTCGGGATTCGTCCTGCTCCTCGCCGTGCGCGGGCGCACACCCGGACTGCGCCATCACAACGTCTGGTTCCCCTCCGACTACGACGCTGAGTTCGATGCGGTCTTCGGCGGACGCCCCGTGGCCGACCCGACGATCTACGTCTGCGCCCCCGACGATCCGCTCATGCGACCCGATGACGACCACGAGTCGTGGTTCGTGCTCGTCAATGCCCCACGCCAGGGCCCGGTGGACTGGGATGCGATCCGCGAGACCTACGCCGACCATGTGCTCGAGGTGATGGCCCGACGCGGGTTCGACGTACGCGACCGGCTGCTCTGGCGCGAGATCCGCACGCCGGCCGACCTCGAACGCGACGTGAGGGCACCGGGCGGATCGATCTACGGCTCGAGCAGCAACGGCATGCGCGCGGCCTTCCTGCGACCGGCGAACATCTCCCCCGTGCCGGGCCTCTATCTGGTCGGAGGCTCGTCCCATCCCGGTGGCGGACTGCCGCTGGTGGGCATCAGCGCGGAGATCGTGGCCGAGGCGATCGGCCGGCCGACCTAGTCACTCGTCCTCGTCACCCTCATCGCCCCGCCACACGGCGAGACGACCCTGGCGCGACAGTGCGCGCAGACGGCGCTCCGTCGCCTCGCGCTCCTTCGGCGTCGTGACGACGACGATCTGATCTCCCGCACGCAGGCGCGTCTCGCCGTCGGGGACGAGCGTGGACCCTTCGCGGATGACGAGCGACACCGCGGCCGGCTGCGGCAAGCCGATCTCACGCACGAAGACACCCACCAGTCGACTATCCGATGGGATGGACAGGCCGAGCATGACAGCGTTGACGCCGTCCATGGGCGCACTATCGACATCGAGCTCGCCGGCGGGGTGCGAGACGACGACGCCGAGTCTGCGGGCGAGCCAGGGCAGCGCGGGAGTCTGCACCAAAGTAAGGATCAGGACGACGATGAACGTCGCATCGAAGACGATCTGTGCGCCGGGCACGGCCAGGCCCAGGGCGAGGGCGGCGAAGACGATCGGCACGGCGCCGCGAAGTCCCGTCAGGGAGACGAAGGCAATGCTGCGTGTCGGCCAGCGGAAGGGCACCAGCGAGACGATCGCCGAGAGTGGCCTGCCCAGCGTGAGGAGGAGCACGGCTGCGACGAGCGCGATGCCGATCGCTGCGGGCAGACGGGTCACGTCAACGAGCAGACCCAGCATGATGAAGAGTCCGATCTCGGCAACCCAGGCGAGCCCGTCGCTGAAGCCCTTCACGGCCCGCTGATGGGGCAGGGCAGAGGACGAGCCGACGATGACGGCGGAGAGATAGACGGCGATGAAGCCCGAGACGTGCAGGAGATCGGCGATGCCGTACGCCGCGACGATCGGAGTGAGGACAGCAATGGGATAGAGCCCGACGGCGGGCAGCGCCAGACGCGGCAAGAGCCACCGCGTGCCGAGGCCGACGAGCACGCCCACGAGTCCCCCGCCAATGAGCTCGAAGACAACGAGCACGGGGATGAGCCACGGGTCCGCGGTGAGCGCTCCCGAGGCCACGATGCCCACGAGCACCACGACGGGTGCGTCGTTCAGGCCTGCCTCACCCTCGAGGAGGGTGCGCAGTCGGGGCAGGATCGGCACGCGCCGGAGCACGGAGAAGACGGCCGCCGCGTCCGTCGCGGCGAGCACAGCGGAGAGCAGCACCGCCAGCTGCGGGTCCAGGTCGGTGAGCCAGATGAGGGGCAGGGCCACGACGGTGACACTCACTGCGACTCCGACCGTCGCCAGCGCGATGCTCGGCCCCAGCACCGGCCGGAACTGCGACCAGCGAGTGGTGAGACCGCCCTGGGCCAGGATCAGGATGAGCGCCACCGACGCCAGGACCGTGGCGACCTCGGGATTGAGCGGGCCGACCGTGGGGCCGAAGGGCACGCGGGTCGTCGTATTGCCCAGAAGCAGTCCGATGCCGAGGTAGAGGAGCAGGCCCGGCAGACCGAGTCTGCCGGCGAAGCGGACGCCCACGACAGCGAGGATGATGACCGCCGCGCCGATGACGATGGCCTCCGCGAGGCCATCGAGCGTGAAAGCGACCTCCCCTCCCATGGAGTGACTCTACGCGGGCCTTGAGGGGGCGGACTCCTCCTAGGCATGCCGGCATCGCTCGCTGCCCCTAGGCTCAAGGGGTGACCTCGCCGCTCGACGCCGACGACCTGCGCCCTCGGGTGCAGAAGGCCGTCGACGACTTCATCGCGACGCAGCGCGAGATCCTCGACGGCGTCAGCGACGACCTCGACCCGCTCGTCGAGGCTGTCACCGACCTGCTCAGCGGCGGCAAGCGGCTGCGTCCGGCGTTCTGCTGGTGGGGCTACCGCGGCGCCGGCGGAGCGGACACCGAGGAGGCCCTGCGCGCGGCCGCGGCGCTGGAGTTCCTCCAGGCCTGCGCCCTCATCCATGACGACGTCATGGACGGCTCCGACACCCGGCGCGGTATGCCCTCTGCCCACCACCGATTCGCGATGCTGCACCGCGGCTCCGAGTGGCTCGGCTCCCCCGAAGCCTTCGGCGTCGGCGCCGCGATCCTGCTCGGCGACCTCTGCCTGTCCTGGGCCGACGAGCTGCTGCTCACCAGCGGCGTACCCGCCGAGCACCTTGGCGCCGCCAAGCGCGTCTACGACGAGATGCGCACCGAGTTGATGGCGGGGCAGTATCTCGACCTGCTCGAACAGGCGCGCGGCGGCGGCTCCGTCGAGCGAGCGATGCGCGTCGTGCGATTCAAGTCGGCGAAGTACACGATCGAGCGTCCACTCCACATGGGCGCTGCTCTCGCGGGCGCAGGCCCTGATGTCATGGCCGCCTACTCCGGATACGGCCTGCCACTCGGCGAGGCGTTCCAACTGCGCGACGACGTACTCGGCGTCTTCGGAGATCCCGGCGAGACAGGCAAGCCCGCGGGCGATGATCTCCGCGAGGGCAAGCGCACAGTCCTCATCGCCACGGCAATGGACCGCGCCACCC
>CAYYZU010000214.1:0-3910 GCA_964476205.1 uncultured Actinomyces sp.
CGGGCGTGACCGTCACTGTGATGCTCGTCGATGTCGTGGTGACTCGGCTGATGCGAGGGGGGAGTGGAGTGTCGGTGGGCTCGGGAGTGAAGGGCACGCCCGCATCCATGAGGAAGCGGCTGAACGCCGAGACGCGCGCATACACGCCTGCGCCGAGACGCGTCGCGCACTGGTCAAGGCCCCAACTCACCACGCCGATGAGCCGCCGCCCCTCGCCGATGCCGCCGACCAGCGGACCTCCGGAGTCGCCCACGCAGCTGTCGACCGGGGTGCCACCCCGCACTCCCTCTGCGCAGAGCATGACCCGCGCGTCGACGGAGTCGGAGCCGTAGCCGCGGAAGGTGACGCCGTCGATGACGAAGTTGTCGCCGCCGCCGCACGCGCTCGTAGGGAACACCTGGAGCTGGCCGATGCGATAAACGGATGTGAAGCGCCACGGCTCGCGTTGATTGGTCGCACCCCATCCGGCGACACTTGCGGGCGCCCGCGCTGCAGTGAGGGTGACGGCCTCTTCGGAGGTCGCAGGCGTGAGCGTCGGCACGCCGAGGAGTGGTGCCTTCAGGGTGAGTACGGCGATGTCGTTCGCCTGCGTGACGGGGTTGTACCGGGGGTTGACCTTGATGCCGGAGACGTCGACGACGCGGCCGGACTCACTCGCCAAATCGCCGTCCGGGAACGACCCCACGACGAGATCGCGCGCGGTGATGTCGGCCACGCAGTGTGCCGCGGTGATGACGAGCGTGGTCGAGGCGAGGGTGCCGCCGCAGAACTGCGCGCGGTCCATGCCAAGAGCCTGGTAGCGCGAGCGGTCGCCGAGGGCGACGAGGAATCCGAAGTCCTCCGACGGGCCGGGCTCGCCGTTGACGACGCGGGGTCCGGCATCGGGAGCCGCGTGCGCGGGTGCAGGCACGGCGGTCAGGAGGGCGAGGCCTGCGAGGATCCCAAGAGGTGCGAGGCGGCGCATGTCAGAGCTCGACCCGGATCGGCCTCGACCGCGTGCCGCCGACGTCGTTGGTGCTCTTCGCGTAGCAGCGATAGGTGGCGCCGGCAGGAAGCGCGAGCACGGCTTTGCCTGCGACGACGTCCGCACGATAGGTCTCATCGCCCGCGCTGCAGATGACGAAGGTGGATGTCCAGCCTGCGGGGTCGATGCGGCTCACGGTGACCGCGAGGCGTCGCGACGGCGTGGCCTTCGCACTGTCGATACGCGGCTTGGTCGGGCGCACCGTGGGCACTCCAGCGACGGAGGTGACTGCCGGCGATGCTCCCGACTCGGCCTGCGCTCCGAGGGCGTAGCCAACGATTGAGTACGACGCGCCCGCGACGAGCCCCGTGATGGTGCACGTGGGCGTCGTAGCCGCGGCAGTGCACTGCGCGGTCGATCCGTCAGCGCCGGTGGCCAGGGCCCGGTAGCTGAGCACCGGCGCCGCGTCGGCAGCCGTGAACGTCACGCGGATGCCGTCTGCCTCCGCGGGAATCGCGGTGAGGGATGGGGCGAGAGGAGCCGAGCGGACGCCGATCTGCGCGAGCCAGGGCAGGTAAGGCGTGATGCGGGTGTAGACGCCCGGGGTCTTCTCCGTGAGCTCCTCGAGTTGCCCGTCGCGCACATCGAACCCCGCGCATCCGACTCCGACGCTCACGAGCCCGAGCAGGCGTGGGCCGGCCGTCGATCCACTGAAGAGGGGTCCGCCCGAGTCGCCCTGGCAGGTATCGATGATCAGGTTGCTCTCAGGCTGTACGCCGATCGCGCACACGGCGGTGGCCGTATCGATGTCGAGTCCGACGAAGGACACCTCGCCGATGCGATAGGTCAACGCATCGTCACGGCACACGCGATTCGGGACGATGGTGAGGTCGCCTACGCGGGCGCGGTTCGAGAGTGGTCCCTGAACCGAGGTGTAGCCGAAGCCCGCAGCCTGGACCGCCGCGCCCGCGGCTAGCGCGGTGCGCGCCTGAGCCGACGTGGCCAGCGGCATCGGCGTCGCACCGACTAGGGGACTGGCGAGAGTGAGGACCGCGATGTCGTTGACATATGTCTGGTTGCTGTAGTCCGGATGCAGGGCCACCTGCGAGACGCCAGCCCACATCGTCGGTGGGAGGGCGCCCGTCGACGACCACCCGACCGTGAAGGAGGAGGGGCTCTTGGTGGTGCCTCCGGAGGCGGCCACGCAGTGGCCGGCGGTGATCACGTGGCTGGCGTCGACGAGTGTGCCGCTGCAGATCGAGCTCCCGGCCCGCACGTAGACCAGGGCGGAGACCTCGCCGGGGATGGGCTCGCGCCCGTTGACCACCCTGGGGGACGCGTCGGCTGCGGCAGCAGGGGCGACCAGCAGGGCTCCCGGCAGCGCGACCGCCAGCACGGCTGCGGCCAGGCCGGTGACGATGCCCGCCATGGGGCGTCGCTTCTTCATGGGGCCGGCCGTCACAGGGTCAGCGTAGGCAAGGATGGGGGCGGAACGCCTGATGCGCGAGAGTCCCGCGTGGCTTTTGCGACGATCCCGAGGAGATTCACATGAGCACGGCACTCATCACCGGGGCGACGTCCGGGATCGGGCTGGCCTTCGCCCGCACGCTGGCCCGCCGTGGCCACGACGTCGTCCTCGTCGCCCGGGACCGCGAACGCCTCGATCTCGTGGCCGCCGAGCTCCGCGGTCATCGCGTCGAGGTGGAGGTCATCTCTGCCGATCTTGCTGACCGGTCACAGCTTGGTGCGGTGGAGGACTACATCCGCGCGCATCCGGTCGAGATCCTCGTCAACAACGCGGGCTTCGGCGTGCTTCAGCGCTTCTCCTCCGGTGACCTGGAGGCCGAGCAGCAGATGCTCGACGTGCTCGTCACCGCCGTCATGCGCCTCACCCATGCCGCACTGCCCGGCATGGTCGCCCGCGGGAGCGGCGCGGTGCTCAACGTCAGCAGCGTCGCGGGCTGGATCACCGGAGGCACCTATTCCGCAGCCAAGGCGTGGGTCACGGTCTTCAGTGAGAGCCTGGCGGTCGAACTCGCCGGCACCGGCGTGCACGTCACCGCGGTATGCCCGGGATTCACGCACACGGAGTTCCATCAGCGCGCGAGCATGGAGATGGACGGCGTTCCGGAGTGGATGTGGCTGGATGCGCAGGAGGTCGTCGACCGCGCACTGAGCGATGTGCGCAAGGGACGCCCCGTCAGCGTCGCCGGCTCTCAGTACAAGGCGCTGTCGCTCGCTGCGCAGTACCTCCCACGCCCGCTCGTGCGCGTGCTCGGGGCTCGCCGCGCCGGCGGTCAGGCCCGCGCCGGCCGCTGACCCACTTCGTTGACTGGCGGCTTGTGCAGCGCCGAGACGGCGTGTCGCGCGCATGAGGCGCCACTCAACGACGTTACGGACGACCGGCGATGTCGGCGATGAGTGCGCTCGCATCGCCCTCGAGTACCTCCCAGCCTCGTAGCCGCGCGCCGAGCGCGGCCGAGCGCGTGTCCTCATCGGCCGCTGGCGTGACGATGACGGTCACGGGCGCATCCGGCCAGTCGCTCACCGCACCGGGGCGCGGCAGCACCGGGTCGACGAGCACGTAGCCGCCGACCGCGCGTCGCGCCGAACGCTGGGCGAAGCCGAGGAAGGGGGCCTGGGCAGCCGCGGCGCCGGTGAAGACGAGGAGCACGGGAGTCGCGGGCGACGCGGCGGCGATGGACAGTGCCGTGCGGGCGGTCCACTCGGATTCGGCGGGCGCATCCCCGGAGAGGTCCACGGCACCCGCGACGGCGTACGCCGATCCGGGAGTGAGCACCACGCTGCCGATGGTCATGTCGGCACCCTAGGGTTTGGGCATGAGCGACCGCGAAGCCCTCCGCCAGCAGATCATCGACAAGGCCGTTGTCCACGGCAAGGTCATCCTCTCGAGCGGTCGCGAAGCCGACTACTACGTCGACCTGC
>CAYYZU010000215.1:0-3907 GCA_964476205.1 uncultured Actinomyces sp.
GCCCCCTCGGCGCAGGCACGGCAGGGCTCGAGCCGATCTGGTTCATCATCATCCTGGGCGGCCGCGCGCTCGGGCCGGGCTTCGGCTTCTCGCTCGGTGCGCTGTCGCTAGCAGCCTCCGCACTCATCACGGGCGGCGTCGGTCCGTGGCTGCCCTTCCAGATGATCGCCGCTGCATGGGTCGGGCTGGGCGCGGGACTGCTTCCACCGATGAGGGGGCGCGCCGAGATCGGCATGCTCGCCGCCTACGGACTCGTCGCGTCGATGGCCTACGGACTGGTGATGAACCTGTGGTTCTGGCCATTCCTCGGCGGCCTGGAAGCCACGGCGTACTCCCCCGCGATCCTCTTCGACCCAGGCGCACCTGTCACGGAGAACCTCGCGCGGTGGTTCGCCTTCTCCCTCGTGACGTCACTGGGGTGGGACATCCCGCGAGGCGTGCTCACCGCCGCGCTCATCCTCGTCGCCGGGCGCCCGTTGCTCACTGCCCTGGCACGCGCATCGCGCCGCGCCAACTTCTCGCCCGCGATGAGCTTCGAGGCGCCGGTGCCCGTTGCCGCAAGCAAGGCTCCCTCACCGTGACACGCGCGACTCCCGAGGTTGTCGTCCTCGGCACGGGGGCGGCCGATGGCTGGCCCAGCCCCTTCTGCGACTGCCTGTCGTGCGCCGACATGCGGCAGCGCCGCCGCGTCCGGACCACAACCTCTGCGCTGCTCGACGGAGTCGTCCTCCGCGACGCCGGCGCCGCCGTGCCCTCCCCCGCCGCGCGCGCGGGCCGATCCCTGCGCGAGGTCCATCACGTCCTCGTCACCCATGCGCATCCCGATCACCTCGACCCCGCGCTGCTGCTCTGGCTCGACTGGAACCCCACACCGCACAGCCTTCATGTCTGGGGACCCCCTGCCGTGATGCGCGCCTGCCGCGACTGGATCGGGCCACGCACGCCCGTGGAGTTGCACGAGGTCAGCCCGGGCGATGAGATCGACCTGGCCACTCCGTCGGGCGCCTACGTCGCACGCGTGATCGCCGCGCGGCACGAGGGCTGCACGCCCGACGCTGTCGCCGCCGAGGCCGTGATCTACGACATCGCCACCCCGACCGGCGGGCGCATCCTCTACGCGACCGACACGGGCCTCATCGATGACGTGGCACCGATGCGCGATGCGGCGTACGACGTGATTCTCATCGAGGAGACTTTTGGCGATCACGTCGATCACGGGACCGGGCACCTCGATCTCGACACTCTGCCGGTGATGCTTGAGCGCCTCAGCGAGGTCGGGGCGCGCACGGAATCGACCCAGGTCGTGGCCGTGCACCTGGGCCACCACAACCCGCCCGAGGCACTGCTGCGCGATCGCCTCGCCTCGATGGGCGTGCGCCTGGTCGATGACGGCACCGTCGTCGGCACCCCGCGCCGCGAGCTGATCCTGGGCGGCGCACGGTCGGGCAAGTCACGTGAGGCCGAGCGCCGCGCGCTCGCTTTCGCCGAAGTGACCTACGTCGCTACCGCAGCGGATCGCCCCGGAGATGACGAGTGGGCGGCGCGCGTGGAGGCACACCGCTCTCGCAGGCCGTCCCACTGGCGCACAGCCGAGGGTCCCGAGAGCTTGCTACCGGCACTGCGCGCCGCACGGCCAGGGACCGCGGTACTCGTCGACTGCCTCACCCTGTGGCTCACCGGTGTCCTGGACGCGGCATCGCCGGATTGGGACGACGCGGCCGCATTGGCTGTCGGCGCCCAGGAGGCCACGAAAGATCTCATCGATGCTCTCTGCGCGTGCCCCGCGACGGTGATTCTCGTGAGCAACGAGGTGGGTATGGGCGTCGTACCCGCGACGCGAGCCGGCAGGCTCTTCGCCGACCTACTCGGGCGCGCACATCAGGAGATCGCGACCGCTTGCGACACGGTGACACTCATGGTGGCGGGACGGGGCATGGAAATCGGAGGCGCACATGACTGACGACATCGATCGCGCCGACGTAGTCGCCGATGTCGTGGCGCGCATCGACTGGCCCGATCGTGCCGCCGCCCAGGAGGCCACCGCGCGTTGGCGCTCACTCACCAAGCCGGAGGGCGCCCTCGGTCGCCTCGAGGATCTCGGCACGTGGTGGGCGTCCGTGCGCGGGGAGTGCCCGCCCGCTCCACCGCAGCGGCCCGTGCTCGTGATCGTGGCGGGCGATCACGGCGTTGCCCGCACCGCGCGCACCTCGGCTTACCCGCCGGAGGTGACCGCCCAGATGGTGCGCACCTTCCTGTCCGAGCGTGCCGCCGCCAATGCACTCGCACGCCAGGTCGGGGCGCATGTGCGCGTCATCGACGTGTCCGTGGACGCGCCCGAGGACTACGCCGACGACCTCGATCCCCGAGTTGCCGCAGGTCGCATCCGACGTGCCAGCGGCTCGATCGACCGCGAGGACGCAATGACCGCGGAAGAGGCTGCTCGTGCGTTCAGCCTCGGGGTGTCGATCGCCGATGAGGAGATCGACACGGGCGCCGACCTCCTCATCGTCGGCGACATGGGCATCGGCAACACCACGGCCGCATCGGCCATCATCGGCCTCCTCGCCCCCGCCGATCTCATGTCAGTCGTCGGGCGGGGCACCGGCATCGACGATGCCACGTGGATGCGCAAGGCAGCCGCCGTGCGCGACGCGATGCGTCGCGGCAAGCCGCACAAGGGCGCGCCCCTTGATCTCCTCGCCACTATCGGCGGACCCGACATCGCCGTCATGGTCGGTCTGCTCCTCGGCGCGGCGGCGCGGCGAACGCCGGTGCTCCTCGACGGGACGGTTATCTCAGCGGCCGCCCTCATCGCGCATCGTGCGGCGTACAAGTCACGAGACTGGTGGCAAGCGGGCCACCGCTCCACCGAGCCCGCCCACTCCGCGGCCCTCGGCCGGCTCGATCTCACCCCGCTGCTCGATCTGCGGATGCGCTTGGGCGAGGGCACGGGTGCGCTCCTGGCCGTCCCCCTCGTCGCCGCTGCCGCTGCCGCGTTGGGCGAGATGCTCACCTTCGCTGAAGCCGGCGTAAGCACCGCCGAGGATCCCTCAGAGTGAAGGGGCTGCGCCTGTCGGTCGGGCTGCTCACCGTGATCCCCGTCGGCGCGATCGGCGAGGTAGATCGTCGCCTGGCCCGCACCGCCATGCTCCTCGCGCCACTGGTGGGCCTGTTCCTGGGAGTGGTCGCCGCGGCCGTGCTCGTCGGGGTGCGCGCGCTCGTGCCATCGACGCTCGGTGCACTCCTCGGCGCCGTCTTGGCCGTCGCGACGCTCGCGTATCTCACCCGCGCACTGCACCTCGACGGCCTGGCCGACACCGCGGACGCGCTCGGCAGTGGCCGGCGTGGCGACGCCGCACTCGAGATCGCACGACGGGGCGACGTGGGTCCCTTCGGTGTCGTCACGCTCGTGCTCGTGCTCCTGGTGCAGGTCACCGCGCTCGCGGTGGCTGGCGACGCAGGGTGGGGCGCGTTCGCGCTGGTCGTCGCTGTCGTCACCGGACGTGTCGCCGCGGTGGTCGCGTGCACGCGCGGGATTCCACCCGCCCGCCCGGAAGGGCTTGGCGCGCTCGTAGCCGGCACGGTGCCGCGGGTGGCGGCACTTGCCTGGGTCGTCGTCGCGATCAGTCTTGCGGCGGCAGCCGGAGCGTGGCTCACCGGAGTGGCATGGGCGCCTGCCCTCGCGGTGGTCGCCGGCCTCGCACTGGCTCTGGGCTTGGTGGGCCGGTCCGCGGGACGCCTCGGAGGCATCAACGGTGACGTGCTGGGGGCCGCGATCGAGTCGGCTACGACGATCGTGCTTGTCGTCCTCGCCGTCGGCGCTAGCGTCAGCGCATGACGCTGCGCCAGACGCCACTCCACTCCCGTCACACCGACCTCGGCGCGAAGATGGCCGACTTCGGCGGCT
>CAYYZU010000216.1:0-3901 GCA_964476205.1 uncultured Actinomyces sp.
GCTCAAGAACTGGTGCGAGAACCTCGAGCGCAACTGGGACGCCTGCGTCGCGGAGGCCGGTCTGCCCACTGCGCGTGTCTGGCGCCTCTACATGGCGGCTTCGCGCCTGGGATTCGACATCAACACGATCCAGCTCCACCAGGTGCTTGGCGTGAAGCTCGGCGAGCGCGGCAAGTCCGGAATTCCGCTTCGCGTGTCCGGCGAAACCTGGTCGCTCAGCGCGCCTGACTGATAACGTCCGGCTCCCCGGACGCCCCACGTCCCCTTATCTCGGGAGTGCACATGAGCGTGATGCGCGATCCCCAAGCAGACGGAGAGGCCCTCTACCGCGAGTTCATCGGCGCCGTCGCCAGCAAGGATTGGGCGCTTGTCGATGCCATCCTCGCCGCGGACTTCCAGTCCGTCCACACCGACGGTCCGCGCGACAAGGCCAAGGAAATCGAGATGCTCAAGGGAGAGGACCTCGGCCAGCTCTCCCTCACGGACTTCACGTCGACGCGAGCCGGCGACACGATTGTCGCCACACACTGGCTGTCGGTCGAGGAAACCATCAACGGCTCACGCCTCTCGACCAAGCCTGCACCGCGACTGACCGTGTGGCGCCAGGGTGCGTCGGGCTGGCAGATCATCGCGATCGCCAACCTCAACCCGGCGTAGGCGCTCGCGAAGTCAGTAGAGCGCCGGCCCGGCGAGGTTCATGCCGCCGTCGGCCACGAGCGTGATGCCGCTGATGTAGTCACCGGCGGGGCTCATCCAGAAGCCGATCACGGCGGCGACGTCGTCGACGGACTGCAGTCGCTTCGCCGGTATCACCTGAGCCACCTGCTCGGGCTCAAGGCCGTAGCGCTCCCAGGCCTCGGTGTGAACGATGCCCGGCGCCACCGCAATGGTCCGCACCCCGCGTGGGCCCCACTCCTGGGCCCACGTGGCGGTGAGGCTCTCCACTCCCGCACGCGCGGCCGAAGAGTGCGACATCCCCACGATGCCCCGGTGCGGGGTCATCGTCATGGTCACGCTCGCGATCTTGCCGAAGCCAGCGGGCAGCATCGAGCGCTTGGCGACCTGCGTCGAGATGTAGAAGGTGGCGTCGAGGTTGAGTCGCTCCACGGCGCGGAAGCCGTTGTAGGAGATGTCCTCGGCCCGAGAGACGAACTGCCCACCCGCGTTGTTGACCAGCAGGTCGATGCGCTCCATGTCGCCCAGCACCGCATCGAGCAGCGCGTCGACGTGCTCGGGCTCGCGGATGTCGCAGGGGTACGCCGACGCCGATCCACCGGCTGATTCGATCGCGGTCACGGCCTCGGCGAGGGGCTCCTCGCGGCGGCCGGTGACGGCAACGCGTGCGCCCAGATGGGCGAGTAACTCCGCGGTGGCACGACCGATGCCGGTGCCGCCACCGGTGACGAGCGCCGTACGGCCCTCGAGGGAACCGGGGGCGAGTGCTGCGAGGGCTTCGGGGCGACGCGGAGGGGCCATGGGGGCAGGCTAGCCAACCGCGAGGACGCACCGCATGCACACCGCGCGCCAGCTACTGGACCGCACGATTGAGCGGCAGCGCTTCGCGCCTCTACGCGACTGTGCACTTGTGCGTAGTCAAAGCCCACTTACGAGGCGCACGAGTGCACAGTCGCCACAAGCAGGAGTCGTCCGGTTCGCGAACTTGGGGACATACGTGGCCAGGGACGCCATTTTTGTCCCTCAGTTCGTCGCCAGCGAGTGCTCTCAGGGGCGGGAGTCAGGCGAGGGCGAGGAAGAGCTTCTCGAGTTGCTCGGCGCTCATCGGCGGCTTCTCACCGCGGCCCTCGGCAGTCGCGCACTGCTGCAGGCCGTTGGCCACCACCTTGAAGCCGGCCCGGTCGAGCGCGCGAGACACGGCGGCGAGCTGGGTGACGACCTCGCCGCAGTCACGGCCGTCCTCGATCATCGAGATGATGCCGGCCACCTGGCCCTGTACGCGCTTGAGGCGCGTGACGACCTCGCGCTGGCAGACGTCATCCAATGTGATGGGAGCCATGGGCACCTACCTCCGAGCGGCGGCCGCCCGGCGGGCGGCACTCGGCCCAGGATACCCCTGGGGGTAGCAATTCAGCCGATCGGCTCGACCGCCACCTGGCTGGCGATCTCCCCCGGCAGCTCGACGTACTCCCCCGCCGAGCCGACGAGCACGCCCGTGGCAGCTCGCTGCACCCGCACGGCCCCTCCGGGGACCACGCCGGCGCGCTGGAGCAGCGCCACGGTCTCGGGGTCGACCTGCGCGCTCTCTCCGATGCGACGGACGGTCACGCGCACGGTGTCTCCCCCGGCGGCCTTGTCCAGGCTCACCCAGTGATCGCCGCGGGTCGCTGATGCCTTGGCCCCCGGCACGAGCTCCTCCAGGCCGGGAATGGGATTGCCGAACGGCGACTCGGTGGGGTTGTCGAGCATGGCCAGGATGCGCCGCTCCACGGTGTCGGACATGACGTGCTCCCAGCGGCACGCCTCTGTGTGCACGTCCTCGAGTGGCAGGCCGATGACATCGACGAGGAGGCACTCGGCGATGCGGTGCTTGCGCATCACGCGCGTGGCGTACTCCCGACCGCGGGGTGTGAGTTCAAGGTGGCGGTCACCCTCGACGGGGAGCAGACCATCGCGCTCCATCCGGGCCACCGTCTGGGAGACGGTGGGGCCACTCTGCCCGAGGCGCTCCGCGATGCGGGCGCGCAGGGGGACGATCCCCTCCTCCTCGAGCTCGAAGACCGTCCGGAGGTACATCTCCGTGGTATCGATGAGGTCGCTCACCCGCAGCATTCAACCCCATGCGGGAGCGGGGCGCTTCCCGCAGCCGGGGATGCCGCCGGGTCCGCGTGCCCCTAGCCTGCGGGAATGCCCGCCGTTGCCTGGTTCCGTCGCGATCTGCGCCTGGGCGACAACCCCATGCTCGGGGCCGCCGCCGCCGTCGATGGCGAGGTGGTGCCGCTCTTCGTCGTCGATCCCGCCGTGTGGGGGCCAGCCAGCGACGTCCGTCGCGCCTATCTCGTCGACTCACTGCGCGCGCTGGATGCCGATCTCGGCGGTCAGCTTCTCCTGAAGCACGGCGATCCCGTCGATCGCGTCGTCGAGGTGGCTCAGGCGAGCGGGGCGACGCAGGTGCATGTCGCCGCGGACTACGGCCCCTACGGCGTCCAGCGCGATGCGCGCGTGCGTGCCGCCCTCGCCGAGCACGGCATCGAGCTCATCGAGACCGGATCGCCGTACGCCGTCGCGCCGGGCCGGGTCACCAAGGACGACGGCACGGCGTACCGCGTCTACACGCCCTTCTACCGCGCGTGGATGCGTCACGGCTGGCGCGCGCCCGCGCCGGATGCCGAGGCGACGTACTCCATGCCGGTGGACTGCGACGGATTCCCCGAGCGACCCGACCTGCCCTTTGCACTGCCCGCCGCCGGCGAGGCCGCGGCACTCGAGCGCTGGGCGGCCTTCCGGGCCACGGGCCTCGCGGCCTACGACGACACCCGCAATTTCCCTGCGCTCGATGGCACGTCGGCCATGGGCCATCACCTGAAGTGGGGCGAGATTCACCCGCGCACGATTCTCGCCGACCTCGGCGACTCCGCGGGCGAGGAGACCTTCCGCAAGGAGATCGCGTGGCGGGAGTTCTACGCCGACGTGATGCACCAGCGCCCTGAGAGCGCGCGCGCCTCTTTGGACGCGCGCTTCGACGACGACTTCGCGTGGGACTCCGGCAAGGAAGCCGACGCGCTCTTCGACGCGTGGGCCGCCGGACGCACGGGATACCCCTTCGTCGACGCGGGGATGCGCCAGCTCCTCGCCGAGGGCTGGATGCACAACCGCGTGCGCATGGTCGTGGCGAGCTTCCTCGTCAAGGACCTCCACCTGCCGTGGCAGCGCGGCGCAGCGCACT
>CAYYZU010000217.1:0-3892 GCA_964476205.1 uncultured Actinomyces sp.
GCTTCCTTGTCGGCATCGTCACCGTGGTCGCCCTGCTCTTCGGCATCTTCCAGCTGATCTTCGTCAGCGGCGCCCGCTTGAACGGCCTCTTCAGCGCGATCTTCTCCCTCATCATCCTTGGCCTGCTCTTCTCTCGGAAGGCGACGCTGTTCTTTACCGCTCGCTAGCGCAGCCCCGCGGAACCTATGAGGGCCCGGAGACCATCGGTCTCCGGGCCCTCAGCATGTCTGTGACGGGCGCTACCTCACGCGCAGGCGATATCGGAGATCTTGGCGGGTAGGCCGCCCGCCTGGCATGTCTCCTGAATTTCCTTGGGCATCCACGACCCGTCTTCGGCCTTGAAGAGAAGGTTCATGTACTGGTCGTTCATCTTGCCGGAGATCACAGCCCAGCCTTCCTCGCAGGTGAACTCCTCGACGCCGCCAAAGGATCCTCCTGTCGCATTAGCGGCAGCCGAGTTGAGCGCCTCCTGAGAGCAGTCGCCCTCGGGGTTGGGATTCGGCGCCGGTGGCTCGCTCGAGGAGGCAGAGGCCGCGGATGAGGAAGACCCTGAGTCGCTCGATCCGCCGCACGCGGTGATCGTGAGGCCCACGATGGCGAGCGCACCGACAGGCAGGACAAGGGAGCGCATCACGCGCGGAGGAATGGCCATAGGGAGGACGCTACGACACTCACCCGTCACACCCCTCACGTAACTGGGGGATCCCGGAGTGCGCTAACCGCAGGCGACGTCGCCCTTCACCACGCGGCACGTGGCAAAACCGGTGCCCTCGACGTCCTTCATCTCGAACTTCCAGCCCGACTTCGCCGGAGTCGCCACGGCGTAGCCGAATCGCACCCAGGTGGTGAGTGCCGAAGCGGTCGGAATCTGGGGCACGGCCGTCGTCAGCGGGACGCCGAACCCGTCCGCCAGCGGCCCGTACGCCGGGATTTGATAGCCGGTCGACGGCTCGAGCTGGGTGCCGGCATTGCCCAGGACGATCTCGCCCGGCAGACCGGGGACCTGGATGGCCTGGGCGACGTGAATGTGACTCGACAGGGACAGGTCGAAATTGCCCAGGAGTCCGGAGGAAGCGAACGCATTGGTCACCGAAGACCACGTGGTCGCCGCGCCGGGCGGATCCGGGAGGTCCTGGGTGCTGATGACGCCGGTGATGGGGCGGTGGGTGAGCAGCCACGACTCCTCCGCGGCCTCCGCCCGACGATCGGCCTCAACGAAGAGCGGGCGAAGGCTTGCGGCGATCGTGTCGTCGATTCCCGTGTCCAGGCCGTTGGAGGAATCGACGTTGACCAGGCGCAGGGTGCGCCCCCCGACCACCTTCAGGTCGACGGATGTCGTGGGCGAGTAGACGACCGGAGCCACACCCTCAGCAGTGGGCGCGCACGCCTGCGAGGTCCCGAACGACGGATCGAAGAAGAGGAAGTACCCGTTGCCGCCTCGGCTGCACAGCTCGTGATTGCCGCGAATGACGTACAAGGGCAGACCCTGCAGCATGGGTGCCATAGGCACGAACACGTCAGCAACCCATCCCCATGCGGAGTCAGTGAAGGGCACGTTGGTCAGCGGAGCGGGGCTGCCGCCGCACATTGCGGCGTTTGCCGAGGGGCAGGCCTCCTCGCGATAGAAGAAGTCGCCGAGGAAGATGCCCAAGTCGGGGTTTTCACGCACGACGCTGCGCGCGGTGAGCGCAAGCGGCCACTCCTCGGGGTCATTGCACGCCTGGATCTCGCTGCCCTTGAGTCGGCAGCCGGAGTCGCCGAGCAGCGCGATCCGATCGACATTCGCAGGGATGGCCGCCGGGATCGTCCGGCCCGCGATCGATGCCTGCTTGGCTCCCTGCGGCATACGCGCCTCGCACACGAGGAGGGTGCTGAAGGCATCGAGCGTGGTCACCCCGGGGCGTCGCTCCGTCATCGCCACACGCAGCTGCTTGGTACCCGTGCGCGTTTTCACCGTCGCCCTGAGGCCCGGGCAACCGACGCCGCCGGGCAGCACGGCCCGGGCGATGAGCCCCGAGGCTGACACGCTCGTGGGCACGACGAGCGAGTACGCCGCCACGAGTCCGCGGCTCTGAGGCTCGACATCGGGTGAGGGGAGGGCCTGGGCGCTCGCGGACCCGAGGGCCGCAACGACGGACAGGGCAAGTGCGACGCTCAATACGCGATTCCGGATCACGGCGTGACTGTAGCCCCGACGTAGCGCCGCTAAGGTCCAAACATGGATCCCCGCCCCTTCCGCCAGGTTGATGTCTTCACAGCCGAACCACTGCTCGGCAACCCCGTCGCCGTCGTCGAGGACGCCAGCGGGGTGACGACCGAACAGATGCACGCCTTCACCTCATGGACGAACCTCTCTGAGGCGACCTTCCTCTTGCCTCCCACGACGGACGCCGCGGACTACCGCGTGCGGATCTTCTGCCCGGGACGCGAACTCCCCTTCGCTGGACACCCCACGCTCGGCACGTGCCACGCATGGCTCGAGGCAGGTGGTGCACCGAAGTCGGACGTCATCGTGCAGGAGTGCGGTGCCGGGCTGGTGCGCATCCGCCGCGAGGGCGACGTACTCGCCTTCGCGGCTCCCCCGCTGCAGAGATCCGGTCCACTCGGAGAGTCAGACGTGGAACGGATCGCTGCCGGTCTCGGTCTCACCCGGTCGGACATCGTGGACCACCAGTGGTGCGACAACGGTCCGGGGTGGCAGGCCGTGCTCCTCGACTCCGCCGAACGGGTGTTGGCGATCGCCCCGGACCCGCACCTGCTCGCTGACCTCGACGTCGGCGTCATCGGTCCGCATGAGTCTGGTGACATCGACTTCGAGGTGCGGGCGTTCTTCCCTGGTAACTCAGGCCTCACGGAGGATCCCGTGACCGGGTCTCTCAACGCCGCGCTCGCCCAGTGGCTCATCGGCTCGGGCCGGGCGCCCGAGAGCTACCTAGCCGCCCAGGGCACCGCACTGGGCCGGGCAGGCCGCGTGCATGTCATGCGTGAGGCCGACGACATCTGGATCGGTGGGCGCTGCGTGACGGTCATCGCCGGCGAGGTGCGGATCTAGGGTCTGCTGAGCAGCCGCTGCGCCACCTGCACGTGAGGGCCGAGAGCGCGGAGGTGCCCGATGAGTTCATCAGTGGCCACCATGACCTCATCGTGCGTCACCGGATCGAGGACGTCGATGATGAAGAGCGCCGCCGTGGTGCCATCATGCAGTTGGGTACGCCGCGCCTGCCTCCAGTTCCATCTGCGGCACGTCACGCCCGCGTCATCGCACCACACGACTTCACCCGGCTCCGGATGCTCGATCACCTCGGCGCCGTCTGCCGTGGTGTCGAAGGGCTCGGCGCCCGTGGCACGGACGAGCCGCGGCGGACCGGCGTACCTGCTCAGGTCCTCGCCGCCGAGCGGAAGCTGGTGAGACACGGAGATGGCGTTGTAAATGTCGGTGAGCCGATTGACGCGAGGGAGCCCAGACTCGGCGCGGCGCAAGAGGGCTTCCAGACTGTGGCGGGTGCGCTGCGGCTTGGCACCGAAAGCGCGATAGGCCTCTCGCCAAGAGGCCACTCGAGGCAGGTCCTCGACCGGAGTCTGGGCGAGTGCCGCGCGCGCAGACGCCTCAGCGGCCTGGAGAAGCGCCTCACTCGTCTCATCGCTCGGTCCCGGCTCGATGCCATCGACGGCAAGGAGCATCGCGCGATAGTCCGGCCGGAGCTCCCACACCTCAGATGCGACTGCGGCACCCGACAGGTAGCCAGCGAGATCTTCGGCGTTCCGTGACAAGGCGAGCTCCTTGACGAGTGTCGTGACATGACTGAGGACCCAAGGTTCACCCTCGGGTCCTCATCGCGTGGAGGTGCCGGGAATCGAACCCGGGTCCGCTCAGATCCAGTCAGGCCTTCTA
>CAYYZU010000218.1:0-3887 GCA_964476205.1 uncultured Actinomyces sp.
TGAGGAAGGTCTGGCGGACCTCGCTCTGGGTCTGCTCGAGCCAGGCACGGCGCGACAGCACGACGTTGTTGCGGTTCTTGTCGAGCTCGATGATCTTGGCCTCGAGGGTCTTGCCGATGTACGGCTGGAGGTCGCGCACGCGACGCATCTCCACGAGCGATGCCGGGAGGAAGCCACGCAGGCCAATGTCGAGGATGAGACCGCCCTTGACGACCTCGATGACGCTGCCCTCGACGACACCGTCCTCTTCCTTGATGCGCTCGATCGTGCCCCAGGCGCGCTCGTACTGTGCGCGCTTCTTGGACAGGATGAGACGACCGTCCTTGTCCTCCTTCTGGAGAACCAGGGCCTCGACCGCGTCACCGACGGACACCACCTCGTGGGGGTCGACGTCGTGCTTGATGGAGAGCTCGCGGGAGGGGATCACACCCTCGGTCTTGTAGCCGATGTCGAGGAGGACCTCGTCACGATCGACCTTGACGATGGTGCCTTCGACGATGTCGCCGTCGTTGAAGTACTTGATGGTGGAATCGATAGCGGCGAGGAACTCATCGGCATCGCCGATGTCATTGACGGCTACCTGGGGTGCGATGGTCTGGGAGGTCACGCGGACTCCGATACGGATAGATGTCGGCCTGTGCACGTTCGAGTCCGTGATCGACGTGGAGCGCGGGGATCCGCGACCGCGAGGAACGTCACGAGGCCACTCGGTCTGGGACACGTGCGGGCTCGGCGTGCCCAGGGAGGATAGCGCAGCGCCGCACAAGGACCTCAGGCCGGGCTGGGCCCTGAGGCCCGGGCCACGAAAGCCGGTCAGGCCGCGGTGTAGCCCCCAGCGTGGGCTCCCGAGCGCTTCTTGCCCCCTCCGGCCACCAGGATGATGCCGATCACCAGGAGGATCACCCCCAGGATCACGGCCACGAGGGGCACCGTGTTGTTGAGGAGCGCGAGGAGCGACGCCTGCGACTTGGCGTAGTTGACTCCGTCCGTCACCTCCTCGGGCGTGGTCCCGATGACGGCGTCGATGATCGTGATCTTGTCCTGATTGTCCGGGCCCCGAAGGGTCTGGAGCTGGTCGCTCTCGCCCTTGACGATGGCACCGGTGTTGGGCTCAACCCAGAGGGTGAGGATGTTGCTGTAATAGCGCGGAGCCACGAAGTTGGGCAACGGCGATCCGACGAGGTCGCCGGGCACCTCGATGGTGCCCGTCTGAGTGGGCTCCACGGTGACCACGAACTTGTGGACGGGAAGCCCCTCGACGGTGTCCTCGCCCTGGAACACCGCGTCCACGCCCTCATTGAGGGACGTGTCGAAATAGGGGTAGTTCTGCTGCTGAGTGAACATGGGGAACTTCAGCGGCACGATCCCGCTCATCTCGACGTTCTCGCCATCGACATTGGCCCCGCAGCAGTTTGACAACTCCGATGTCACGCGGTTGAACGCGTAGCGTGCGGTATCCGCCAGCACCACCACGCCGGCGTTGTCCTCGACACGCTGGAAGGTGTCGTAGATCGCCAGGTCGCCGGACTTGGCCTCGTCAGTCTGACTTGCGGGGACGTCACCGCGCGTGAAGCGCGTCACCGTGAGCGGTACGTCCGTGCGCTCGGTGAGTGTCGCGGGATCGAACAGCTTGGCGGCCACGCCCGTCTGGTCGGTCTGGGTGACGCCACCGGAGTCCGCCCCCGGGGACAGCGGGGCCTTGGCCACGGCGGGGACGACGCTGAAGCGCAGCAGCGCTCCGAGCACCACGAGGAACACCCCGAGACCCACCAGGACGATGCCGATGCCTCGCCTCATGCCACCCTCCGGTCGCCATGCCGCTGCCCACGGGACAGCGTGCGTTGGGGGAACGGTAGCGGATACTGGGCCCCGCGGCGCGCAGATTGCGGTGTCGGGCCGCCGGAGTGCCTATGCCGGGAGGGAGAGCCATGATCCGCCCCTTCCCTCTCCTTGACGGCTACCGCGCGATAGCGGCCTTCATGGTCCTCACAACCCACGTGGCCTTCAACACCGGCGAGATCCGCACTCCCGTCCTGGGTCCGATCCTGGGTCGGATGGATTTCGGCGTGACCCTCTTCTTCCTGCTGTCGGGCTTCCTGCTCTACCGCCCCTGGGCAAGGGCGGCCATGGTCGCCGGGGAGGGTCCCGCCGTCGGCGGCTACGCCCTGCGCCGCGCCGCCCGCATCCTGCCGGCGTATTGGCTCATGGTCGCCTTCACGCTGCTCCTCCTTCCGGAGATCCAGCCCGTGCGCTGGCAGGCATGGCCCGTGCACCTGGGGCTCCTGCACATCTACGTGCCCGGCTTCACCCTGGAGGGCCTCACGCAGACGTGGAGCCTCGCCACGGAAGTGGCGTTCTACCTTCTCCTGCCACTCCTGGCCTGGCTGGCCGGGCGCCGCGGCAGGGGCAACCCCGACGCCAGCGCTCGTTTCCAGCTGATGATTCTCGCGGCGGCGGTGCTCGTCGCCTGGGCATTCACAGTGCTGCGTGTCACTGGCGCACTCGGGACCTCCACGATCACGGGCTACTGGCTACCCGGATTCCTCGACTGGTTCGCCCTCGGAATGGCGGCTGCCGTCATCCAGGTGCGTCTCGGCATGGGCGGTGCGCCCGCCTGGATGGGCGCCGTGCGACAGGTGGCCCAGGCGACCGGGTGGTGCCTGCTCATCGCTGCAGGTCTCGCCGTCATCGCCGCGACGCCGATCGCGGGGCCCCTCACCTTCGATCCTGCCTCGCCCAACAGCCTGGTCATCAAGCATCTGCTCTACGGCGCGATCGCGGCGTTCCTCCTTCTCCCGGGATTCCTGGGAGTGGGCGACACACGCGAGGCTCCGGCACGCGGCTCGTGGTGGGCGGCGATCCTTGGCAGTTCCGTGGTCGTCTATCTCGGCACGATCTCGTACGGAGTGTTCCTGTGGCACCTCGTACTGTTGCGCTTCATTCAGAACGCCCTGGGCTTGCAGGTCTTCGCCGGGGGCTTCTGGGTCGTCTGGCCGCTCGTGGTCCTCGCGTCGATAGCCGTCGCGAGTGCATCGTGGTTCATCCTGGAGAAACCGGTCCTTAACTGGGCTCATCGCCGGACACCCGGCGAGTCCGGACGGGAGCAGCAACAGCCGCCAGCGACGCGATCGCCAGCAGTGCCGTAGTCGCGAGAAGCCATGTCGGGGCGTCGAGGCGCCCGGGCCACGGCATGAACGCCGCACCCACAGCCGCAAGCACGCCCAACGCGCCCGCGACACGCGATCGCGACACCGCCCAGGCGAGGGTGAGGGCTGCCCCCGCAACCACGAGGCCGGGCCAGCCACCGAGCAGCAGGCCCACAGCCGCCGCCGACCCTGCGAGCCAGAGGCCCGAGCCAGTCGATGGCTCAGACAGGGCCTCGCGCACGGGCCCCCCGTTGCGACGGCCGCCAAAGACCGCCAGGGCCACGAGGACGAGCGCCGCCACTAGCCCCGCGAGGAGGCCGCCGAGATACGCCGACTGAGCGCCGAAGTCGAGAACGACGAGTCCCGCGGCACCCGCGGGCACGATCCAGCCCTGCCGCCAGCCGTCGACGCGCACCGGTGACAGCTGCTCGCCGTCGAGGGTGGCGCTCCAGCCTGCGTTGGCGTTCTCGCTCGTCTCGAGAATGCGCGGTGCGTCCGATGCGGGGACGTCCACCGTGCGATGAGTGGCGCCCCATTCCCGCACCTCGGGTGACGCCACTGCGCCCGCTATGGGCGCGTCCACGGGCTCGAGGGCGACAACCTCCACGGCGTACTGCGCGGTGGAGAGTGCCTCAATCACGTGAGCGCCGGCGGTCAGCGTGACGACGCGACCATCGCATGCCGAAGCCGGCAGGAGGGCATCCGTGAGCGTCTGGCTCACCGAGGCATTCACCGCCGACT
>CAYYZU010000219.1:0-3875 GCA_964476205.1 uncultured Actinomyces sp.
GCGGCATCCTCGATCCCGGCTGCGCGCTGCGCGCGCACGCGCTCATCGACAGCGGCGATGACGTGCGGCACCCAGCGACCGGTGGGCGACAGCGCCGTGCGCCACGCCTTGTCCTCGTCCTTCTTTGTGCCACTGCCCAGAGTGGCGGCGTAGGCCTCGCCCGCGTCGTTCATCCATCGCGATACCCCGGTGTAGGCCGCGAAGACGACGGGGCGGACGACTCCATCGGCGAGCGCATCCCCGTAGGAGTAGGAGAAATCGGCCAGCGAGCGAACCTCCTCTCCATCCTCCTCGTAGGAGACGAAGGGGATGCGCTCATCTGCCTTGGTGCGGAACGGCGTGCCACTCAGGGCGAGGCGCCGCTTCGCGGTGTCGAAGGCCTCGCGCAGGCCATCACCCCAGGTGAGGCCGTCGCCGGCGTGGTGCACCTCGTCCATGATCACCAGCGTCGGCCGGGCCTCGGCCCGATTGCGGTGCAGCATCGGCTTGGTGGCCACCTGGGCGTACGTCGCGACGTAGCCCTGCGTGCCCTCGCGCACCGGGCCCACGGAGTTGGGTAGGTCGGGGTCGAGCCAGAGCCCGAGTCGGGCGGCCGCATCGGCCCACTGGCCGCGCAGGTGGTCGGTGGGCACGACCACGATCACGCGATGCACGACCCGGTGTGCGAGCAGGCGCCCGGCGAGGGTGAGCGCGAACGTCGTCTTGCCCGATCCGGGCGTGGCCGTGACGAGGAAGTCGCGGGCATCGGCCTCGGCGTACCGCTGGAGGGCACGGATCTGCCAGTGGCGCAGATACGGCGACGGGGATGCCTGGGCGAGTGCGGTCATGGGAGATACGACCCTGGCACAGGGCTCCGGCGCGTCGTGGAAGCGGCGCGCCGGAATCCGCAGGAGAGGGTCCGGCGGATGGCAGTTCCGGAAGCCCGCGGACTGAATTGTGCGGATGGGGCAGGGAACTTCGAGCGAAGCATGCGCAAAAACGACATCCTCCGCTCGAAGTTCAGCACAAGGGAGCCGACGCCTAGCGGCGCAGCGGGGAAAAGGCCGTCTCCTTCATCCTCCAGGCCGCGACGGTCGCGGTCGCCGACAGGGCGAGGAAGTACGCCGTCATTGTGAAGGTGATGCCTCGGTTGGCCAGCCAGGTCGCGATCATCGGGCCCGTGCCACCAAAGACGGCCATGGCGATCGCCCACATGAGACCAAAGGCACTGCCCCGCAGCGCCGTGGGGTAGCGCTCGATGAGACTCGTGAACGCCGTGGCGCCGATGGCGGAGACCGGCACGATCGCGAGGATCTGCGCGAGGTAGACCCGCCACGCGTCGGAGGGATCCCACAGGAGCGCGACCCCGGGGACGCACAGGAAGAAGACGCCGAGGGTCCCCGCCATGAGAATGGGCCGCCGGCCGATGCGATCACTCAGGGCCCCGAAGGCCACGACAAGGATCGCCATGAGGACCAGCCCGGTGAGGTTGGCACCGAAGGCGACCTGCGGCTCTGCCCCGAGCAGCTCGACGATGGCAGGGAATCCCGTGACGAGCACGAAGAACGGCAACGCCATCGCCCCGCCGATGACGAGCGTCCCGAGGGCGAGTCGGCGGTGATCGCGCCACAGCGTGCGGACGGGATGAGGGTCGCGCTCATGCTCCTCGGGCAGCGTCTCGTCGGCATGGCGGCGTACGACTAGTGCGAGTAGTCCGAGGACGCCACCGATGAGGAACGGAATGCGCCAGCCGAAGTCGGCCATCTGCTCATCGGAGAGCACCGCGGTGAGGAGGAGTCCGATGGCCGAGCCGATGAGTGTGCCCACCGCGATGGTGGCGGTGTAGATCGACACCATGAGGCCGCGCCGGCTCCCCCGCGCGCTCTCCGCGAGGAAGGCACCGACCGCACTGGACTCAGCACCCAAAGCCAGGCCCTGGGCGATGCGCATGAGCACCAACCAGAGGGCCGCGAGGATGCCGATGGAGGCGGCGGTCGGAGCCAGGCCGATCAGGGCGCTCGCGACGGCGACGATCGTGACCGTGACCGTGAGTGCGGCCTTGCGCCCCATGCGATCGGTGATCCTGCCGAGCGTCACGCTGCCCACCGGCCGGGCGATGAATCCAACCGCAAAGACGGCGAAGGTGGAGATCAGTGCAGCCGTCGGATCACCGGCGGGGAAGAACTGCGCCGACAGGTAGAACGCGAAGATTGCGTAGACAGACCAGTCGTACCACTCGACGATGTTGCCGACCGCGGCCGCGGCTGCGGCGCGACGCATGGAGCCCGACGCCACGTCTACTCCACGATGACGAAGTCGCCCTTGCGGTTGACCTTGAGGATGTACATGGGCGCGTCCTTGCGGTTGCCGGAATTGGACCGGATGTCGATGGTGCCGGTCGCTCCCTGCAGCCCACGGGTGTGCAGGACGGCGTCGAGGACGGGGCCGTACGCGGTGGTGCCTGCCTCAGCCATCGCGTGGAAGAGCACCCACGCGGAGTCGTAGGTGAAGGCACCCCACACGTCGGGGTCGACGCCGAACTCCGCGCGGTACGCCGCGACATACTCACCGGCGTACGGCAACTGCGGCGCAGCGGGCACGCCACTGAAGGTGCACGTGCGCGAGGTGGTGATGCCGGCTTCCTCGACGAAGGCATCGTCAACGTTGGCCAGATTCATGAAGCACGTGGCGGTCGTGTTGGCCTTGGCCAGCTCCTCGGCGATGAGCACGCCCTCGGGGTAGTAGGTCGCGGAGTAGACCATGTCGGGATCGGTGGCGAGGGCCTCCTCGACCTGCGCGGAGTAGTCGGATGCGCTGGCGGGGATCACGATCTGCGTCACGGTCAGGCCGGCCTTCTCGAGGCCATTGGCCGTGCGCGAGGCGATGTTCTTGGTGTACGCCGAAGGGTCGACGAGCATCGCGACCGAGGTGATGCCCAGTCCGCTGATGTAGTCGACCTCAGTCGGCGAGATCTGCGAGTTCATGGGCTGGACGGTGGCGCCGTAGCCCTCGGTGCGGTTGTCCGACGTCATCCGCAGCGGCACGATGCGGGCGTCCTCGTAGAGCCCGAGATTGACCAGGCCGACCGAGGAGTTATAGGGGCCGATGACGGCAACTGCACCGGCCGCCTGCGCCTTCTGCACGGCCTGCGCACCCAGATCAGGGTTGGCCTTGTCGTCGACACCGACGATCTTCACCTTGCGCCCGAGCACTCCCCCGCGCGCATTGACCTGACTGGCTGCGAGCTGAGCCCCGCGCAGCATGTCTTTGCCGTTGGCGGACTGGCTGCCCGTGAGCGGCGCTTCCAAAGCGATCACGATGGCGCCCGCATCGCCTGCGACGGCAGGGAGGGGAGCAACGGCAGCGGCGGCCACTCCAGCGGCAGCGAGAGCGGCGACAGCAAGGCGAGTGCGGGTCTTCATGGGGTCCTCCGGTCGATGTCGTGGCGAGCCTAGCGACGGCTGGCTAGCCCGCTAGAAAGGACAGCCGCACCTGGCGATGCGGATTATCGGCGTTGGGGTCCACCAAGACGATGCTCTGCCAGGTACCAAGCTGCATCCGGCCCTCGAGCACCGGCACCGTGATGCTGGGCGCGACGAGCGCGGGGAGCACGTGGTCACGTCCGTGTCCGGGAGATCCATGCCGGTGCAGGTACGCCGCACCGCGCGGCAGCAGGGACTCGAGGGTGAGCTCAAGGTCTTCCTCGGAGCCTGCACCCGTCTCGAAGATCGCGACACCCGCGGTGGCATGAGGAACGAAGACCTGGAGCAGGCCATCACCGCGTCCGCGGCAGAAGTCTGCCGCGGCCGCGGTGATGTCGGTCGTCAGGTGCCCACCGGTGGTGAGCTCGAGGACCTGGGAATCCATGAGCGCCTGCGATCGGATCCGTCTAGCTG
>CAYYZU010000220.1:0-3869 GCA_964476205.1 uncultured Actinomyces sp.
GCGCGCGTGGACATGGTGCGCCACTTCGCGGAGACCGGTGTGCTGCGCGAAGACGTGACGCCCGCGGTCTTCGCATGGGGATTTCAGACGATTCCCGTCGGGATGCGCGCGATGCTTCCGCTCGGCGTACCCCTGGACAGTGAAGCGGTGAGCGCCTCGATGGCTGCCCTGCTGCGCGCCGCCGCAGCCGAGTGAACGGCGGGAAGTGAGGCCGCGTTATCGCGGCTGAGCGCGACGCGGGGACGGGAATCACGCTGCAATTCCTCCATGAAGCGCAGCATTATCGCAGCCACCGCCCTCGCTCTCATCGCACCGCTGGGGGTCTTCGGTGCGCCAACCGCGAGTGCTACCTCGACCGGCATCGAGATCAGCATGGACGAGAGCGAGCTGATCGTCGTCGGTCACCCGTCGCCTCCGGGTGCGTCTGACGCGCAGGTCACGGGTGACATCGTCATCAAGGTCGAGGGCTCGTCCTTCGTCGTGTATGTCGACGAGGACAGTGGTGGCGGCGCCCAGTTGTGGTCGACCGATCCGTCCTGCAGTCCGGCGACCGGCAGTGATGCCGCGCGCGTCACCTGCACGATCCCCGATCCCGGCGACGCCTCCGTCTACATCGACCTCGAGGGCATCGATGAACGCGGGAGCACCCGTCTCTTCACCATCGTCGGAGACCTCTTCACCACATTTCTCGGATCGGCGTACGACGATGAGTTCGATGCGGGCGATGGCGGCAGCTACTTCGAGGGTGGCACCGGGGCCGACGTGTTCTTCGGCGGAGCGGGGGACGATCAGGTCCGCGGCGGACCAGGGCCGGACACCATCGACGTGGGCGAGGACACCGCACAGGACTTCGTCGACTGCAATGACGACGCGAGCCGAGGGACGAATCAATCGGGCGATCCCATGAATGAGGTGGAGTGGGATCCGCGCTACGACGAGGTGATGGACTGCGGCTTCCCCGGATCACCGCGTGGACTCACTCGGCCGGTGGTGGAGACCCCATTCATCGGATCACCCGTCGGAAGCAACCTCGGGACCTGGGAAGGAAAGGGACTCCGGTACTTCCGCACATGGTACATCTGCCCCCAGGAGGAGGCGTCCCTCTACCTGCTGTGTCCTTCCACGGCGGAGAAGGAGATCGCGGGCGCGGAGAAGGCTACCTACACGCCGACGGCCGCGGATGAGGGCAAGGTACTCATTGCCGTCATAGGAGCCAAGAACAACTTCGGCTACTTCCAGATGTCGAGCCTGCCGAGTGAGCCGATCACCAAGGCGCAGGGACCGGCCAACATCTATCTCCCGTGGTTCTCCGAGGCGTTCCCCCGGGAGACGCGGAAACTGAACTTCAACACGGGCGTGTGGGATGCGAAGAAGGGAGACACCTTCTCCTATCTCCTGGAGCGCTGCCAGACCCTGCAGTCGGGCAATCTCAAGTGCTACAAGGTCCAGTCCGGCGAGACCCAGTCCAACAAAGTCATCTCCTATACGCCGGGCGAGGACGACGTCGACCTCCAACTGCGGGTCACCGTCACCGGCGAGCGCAAGGTCAAGTCCGGGCAGGGCTACGCCGTTCTGAAGACAGCCGTGTCGAGCTGGAGGACCGTCGCCGTGCGCGCCCTGGAGCAGGTGGAGATCCCGCAGATGTGGTCGCCCCGGCTCGACGCCAAGACGCAGCGCTACTCCTTCACGAACATGAGTGCCATCGACACCTGGCTCGCGGACACCCGCAAGCGCTTCTTTTCCCCCGCGGTCAACATCGTGCGCGTGGGCCTGCCAGAGATCATGTCGACCAAGAAGTACGAGAGCTTGCGGAAGTACCGTCAGTACCTCCCGATGAGCGATGGGGCGATTCTCGACGTGACGCCCGGGTTCGGCGAGAAGCTCAAGGGATACCCGGGCCAGGATCCCGCGCCTGCGTTGACCGTCGTGGTCTACGACAAGCTCCGTGATGTCGACTCATGTGCTGCCGCCATCGAGCAGAACGGCTGGTTCACGGCCATGCAGTCCGACACGCTGCAGCAGGCGGTCACGTGGCTCACGCGCGCGCAGTGCCCCAACTGGAAGGTGGAGTGGTCAGCCACCGAGAGTAAGTTCCCCTACAACTGGGTGGAGAAAGTCCGGGTCGACAAGGCGGTCAACGACGGAGTCACCACGAGCACGATCGTGGTCACGGCGCGGCCGCCGAGGATGCAGAGCCTGTTCCTCACGCTGCAGCCCATGGGCATCGACGAGGCGCAGTCCTATCCCGACCACCTCACGCTCACCTGGGACGGTGACGTCAAGGCTGGGGCGCGATCATCGTTCAACGTATGGCCCATGCTCGCCGCGACCGGGCAGCTCATGCTGGGGGGCCGTGCCGCCACCATCGAACTTTTCGACGTGGATGGTCGTCGGCTCAGCTCAGTCGACTGGAATGCCCTGAACACCGGGGGCACGCTCCAACTCGATCCCATCCCGATGTCGGCGGTCTTCTCGACCCCGGGCACCGCGCGCGTGCTCGTGCGCGTGGTCGACGCGGCGTACCAGATGCACGAGGTGTACGCCGACATCCCCGTGCGAGCGGCTACCGGCGCCTTCGCCACCTTGGATGGGCGCTGCTGGTACATGGACGGAAGCGGCAAGCCCCAGCGAGATTCGGTGAGCTCATGCCCCGAGGCACCTGCCGCAGCCCGAGCGACGGCGGAGTTCTTCGCCGAGGCATTCCCCGCCTACACCAAGGGCTGCAGCGCGAAGGAGGACTGCACCAACCCCTACGTCATCCTGCAGAAGGCGGCCGCCTACGTCGGTCCGACGCCGGCCCTGAGCAATCTCACCTACTCCGTTTCGATGGTCAACACGACCTTCCGGGTGACAGGTCCGCAGGTGCGCACCGACTTCGCTCCTCGAGCGAGTTGCGATTGGTGGAACCTCGTGTGCATCGTTGCGGACTTCTTCGCCCCGAAGAAGGCACGGGTCGCGGTCAAGGCGTACAAGAAGCCGAGCGCCCCGCCTCCGCCTCCCGCACCCCCGGCGGTCGTGGATGTGACTGTGCCCACCCTCACGGTCAGTCCCACCTCTCTCGCCGCGGGTCTCGCCTATGAGAACGGCTGCACGCTCGTGGGTGCCGAGTACGGCGTGGGCTGCGGAGGAGCCTTCAATGCGACGAAGTTCCCGGCCAGTGCCTCGGACCTCATCAACCTGGACGGCGGCACGCTCATCAACCTCGACGGCGGCACGCTCATCAACCTCGACGGCGGCACGCTCATCAACCTGGACGGCGGCACGCTCGCACAGCAGGCTTCGCCGGCGATTGCCAGCCAGGCGGCCGGCGGCCTGTCAGTGCCGGTGTCCCCTCTCATCGGGGCGGGTGGGTTGAACTGATGCGCCGCATTCGCCTCCTCCTGGCGTCCGCGGTGTCTATGGGAGCTGCCCTGCTGTTCGTGGCTGGCCCCGCGGGAGCGTCTCCCGGCATCCCTGCGCGGGGCGGCGTTCCCCCGGGGAAGTGGACGGGCACGTCGGCCAGCATGGCCGGTGACATCAACTATGGCAAGGTCAGGTTCGCCGTAGCCCGCGGCGTGGTGAAGGACTTCATCATCGAGGGCGTGACGGTCTCCGGATGCGGCGGATACAAGTCGATCGCCGTGCCGCGACTGACGGTCAAGGGCAACGCGATCAGCGGGTCCTACGATCCCGTCCCCGGCGTACAAGACACCATCATCGTGACTGCTCGATATGTGGGCGGCGTGATCCGCGGGACGTTCGCCGAGGGGCCGACCTGCGTGGGTGCCGGACGGTTCGTCGCGAGGCCTGGCAACTAGCCGAGCCGCTATCGCGAGTCGACCGCAGGGTCGTCAGTCGCCTTCTTCCTCGGCCTCGCGTACGGCCGGATC
>CAYYZU010000221.1:0-3865 GCA_964476205.1 uncultured Actinomyces sp.
CGGGCCAGCATGGAGAAGAGGACCGCGCGGAAGGCGATCTCCTCGAAGAGCACCGTGCCGAAGGGAACCTCGACGAGTGCCTGGAACATCAGCCGTGGACCGCTCATCTCGGCGACGCGCTCGTCGTGCATCGCGTTGCGCCCCTTGCGGAACGACGCCGCGATGAGATAGCCGGCGGTGACGACGACGATGCAGCCCACGCCCCAGATGAAGCCGGGGACCAGATAGCCCCAGCCCAGTCCCATATCGGTCCAGCTGTTGCCGTCGAGGAGGCCAATGGCGAGGACTCCGAAGGATCCGCCAATGGCCCACAGCAGGTAGTGCCCCTGCGGTGCGAGTCGGTTGTTGATGACGTTGAAGGCAACGAGCGCCGCGATGAGAAGTACCAGCGGCCACCACGGGAGGCCGGCGACCTGCTCCGGAGCCGTAATGGTCAGCACCCATGGAGCCTACGACGAGCATGGGAGCCTACGACTAGCGTGGGAGCAATGACGCCGTACGCCGCCCTGACCGAGCGCATGCGCCGGGACCCCGCCTCCCCGCTACTCACCTACCGTAATCTGGCAACCAACGAGCGCATGGAGCTATCGGCCGCGAGCCTGGGAAATGCGATCGCCAAGACGGCAGGGATGTTGCGCGATGAGCTCGACGCTGAGCCCGGCTCGGTCATCGGGGTGCACCTCCCTCTGCACTGGCAACGGGTCGTCTGGCTGGGCGCCTGCGCGGCGACATCGACGGTCTTCGCGCCGGGGGCGGACCCGGGCGACAGTGATGTGCTCGTGATCGATCGCGCACGACTCGGGCTTGTGGGGTCCGCCCGCGAGGACGTGCTGGTCTCCCTCGCCCCCTTCGGGCTGCCCGATGGATCAGACATCCCACCGGGGGTGACCGACGCGGCTGTCGCCATGCGCGGCCACCCCGACACCTTCGTCCCTTGGCACACCGCGTCGGAGTCCACCCCGATGCTGCGCACGACAGAGGGCACCCTCTCTCAGGGCGACGTCATGGTCCGTGCCGCGGAGGAGCTCTCACGGCGGCGCCTGGCCACCGGAGCGCGCTTCGCGATCATCGATCCCGAGCCGGACGCTGACCTACTGGCGCTCGCGGGTCCGCTCACGTGCGGCGGATCCGTTGTCCTCATCGCCGAACCCGGCTCGGGCGACCTCGACAGGGCCCTGCACGAGGAAGGCCTGATGAGCCAGGAAGGATGAGGGTATGGCCCCCACGACATCGCGCTGGAGCATCGGCTCGACGAACTCGATCCTCAGCATCGGGTCCCGCAACTCGGTGCTCTCGATCGGCTCGGTCGGATCCACGCTGTCGATCGGATCCATCGGTTCCTTCGCGAGTTTCCTGAGCATCGGCTCCTTCGCGAGCGCGGGCTCGATCATGTCGAGCCTGTCACTGCTGTCGGTGATGTCGCATCGCAGCAGGCGGGGCCTGGGCGCGACCGGCGTGCAGCGCTAGAGCACCTTCGCGACGCGCGTCGGACTGCTCGCCACCGGCGTACTGCCGTCCAACACCACGACACGCCAGCCGTAGGTCGTGCCCTTGCCGCCCACGGGAACTCCGAAGGTGAACCGGCCGTCATCGGTGGGTGTCGTGGTGGCACGGTCCTGCCAGGCGCCGCCGTTGACCTGAACCTGCCTCACGACGGTCAGGCCGGCCCGCGGCTTCTTGATGATGCCGGAGAGCGTGACGAGGGTGCCATCCTTCACGTCACCCGCGGGATTGGCGACCAGCGTGACGCCACCCTTGGGGACCGGGACCGGCCCGACGACATCCTGCTCGGTGATCTTGCCCAGGTAGGTCGAGCGCAGGCCGAGCTTCGAACGGAACGTCGATCCCGACACGCTCGCCGTGCGACCGTCGAGGCTGCGGGCCGTGAGCTCACGCACGGCGCCGGACTTGAGGGTGCGAGTGACCTTGACGGTCATGATGTCGGAGATCCCGAAGAGAGAGGACATCGCACTTTGAGTGACCGAGACCGACCAACTGCGGTAGGGATTGCCAGGAGCGTTGTAACTCCACTCGTCGGCAACGTTGGTCGCCCACGGAGTGTCGGCACCACCCCAGACCTCCTGGGCGGAGTTGGTCATGCCGCCCGTGGCCGCGGTGTAGAACGCGTTGATCGGCTTGCCCTGGTAGAGCGCCGTAAGGCCCGCACCCGCGCCCTTGCGGGTGGCGTCGACGGCCTCCGCCCAGCGATTGGGGTCGCCGTACTGGCTCTCCGCCAGCCAGCCGCGGAAGGTCTGGTCGTACTTCGGGCCGTCGCCGTCGTCCATGTGGCAGCCGCAGTCGGAGTCCAGGCCGCGGGACACCTGCGACAGTGCATAGGAGCGGGACGCGATGGCCTGTGACTCCAGGGCAGCATCCGGCCAGGTGGGATTCACTTCGGCGATGCCCTTGAGGTATTCGTCTCCCAGGCGCAGCGTGTTGACGACGGCGAGCCGACGCCCGCTCGAGGTCTCCAGGGACGTGATGTCGACCGTGCCGTAGCGGTAGCGGTGGCCGGCGCTCGAGAAGGACTCACCTGGGCCGGCGACGTTGAGGAGGGCGGGAGCGGATCCCGCGGTCCCCGAGTCGCGCGTGCCCGACCAGCGGATCGTGACGGTCCGACCACGGCCCAGGCTCTCGGCGGTCGCGCCATCCGTGCGTCGCACAGTCACGAATCGACCAGAAGGCGCGAACGTGAGATGAGCGGACGGAGGTAGCACGACCGTCTTCTGACCGAACGACACCTCCATCTGCGCGCCCGTGCTTCCGAGGTCCTCGACCCGTGCGTGAGCCTGCGTCGCCTGGTAGAGCAGGCCGATTCGCACGTCTCCCTCATCGGCGAAGTCAGCCACCGAGACGCCGGGGTAGTAGTACTCGACGATGCGCTTGGCGGTCCACTTCTTCGGGTCCTGGCTCGCCATCGCGAAGGCGCCCCACTGCGAGAGGCCCACGCCGTGGCCGTATCCCGTGCCCTCGACGGTGAACTGCTCCGGAGGAGTGCAGGGATCCGGGGGCGAGTCCGCAGTCGCGGCGATGCGCGCGGTCCCGACCCACGGGAAGAGTTGCTTGCCACTGCTCGATGCGGTGATCTCGAAGGTGTACAGGCCCGGCGGGACCGCCTTTCCCTTGGAGTCACGCAGGTCCCAGGTGAAGGGCACGGTCGCGGCGACGTCGGTGGATGCCGACATCGTGCGCACCGGATCTCCGCAGGCATTGGACACGGTGAGCGTGGCTTCCATCGGGCCGTTAGAGCGCGGACTGAGCGTGATGTCCCGACCACTGCCCCAGGGCACGCGATCCCCCGAGATGGTGGGCGGGAAGAAGTTGCGTCCCTGGCGGGCAGAGACCGCCAGGCGGATGTGGTTGAGGGTCGGCCTGAGGAACTCTCCGGGACAGGACGTCGATCCGATGTCACCGTGACCCGCGATGGTCTTGGACGTGACCTTCTCCCCGGGCCAGTACATCGACGTGGTGCCCTGACCTGGTCCAGGACCGGCGGAGGTGAGGACAGCCGAGCCAAGCGGATTCACGTCGTGAAGTTCGAACTTCCACGCGATGAGGTCGCTGATCGCGTCGAGGATCTTCTCCTTGGTGGGGGCATCGGGATTGAGCGTGTCGGCGTTGCCCAGGAAGGACACGGCGAACGACTCTGAGTTGAATCCCGACGTGTGCGCACCCACCACCGGGCGATCGATACCCCCGGCACGGCCCTCGTAGAGACGGCCGAAGCGATCCACCATGAAGTTGTATCCGAAGTCGTTGACCTGGATGCCCTCGGTGAACCACGAGTAGATGTTGCGCATCTGCTGGGCCGCCTGGGCTGGCGTGTAGTCGTTAGTGGACACGACATGGTGGACGAACGCCACCT
>CAYYZU010000222.1:0-3851 GCA_964476205.1 uncultured Actinomyces sp.
TGGGGCCACCTCCGCAGCCAGGCCGACCACTCGGGGAGGACCCGATCGACGGGGGGCTGCTGGAGCATGAATTCGGACACCAGGACCCCCCAGCCGCCCGGATGGGGGCCGGGAGCGGGTGGTTGGCGCCAAGGGAGCTCTCTGCCCGAATGGGTGAACCATCGCCTGATTCGGCTGTCCTGGGCACCCAGGTGGGGCTCCGCAGCCATCTCTCCCCTGGACACAAGTGGTCCAGTGGGGGAAATGCTCGCGGGGCGGGCCGCGGACTGCCGGGGCATGCGCCGATGCTGCCATGCCCTGCCTGGATTGGGGGTACGGTGCTGACCCGTGAGTGGGCTCATGTCTCCGATCGGCCCCGAGCTGCCGGGCGTCTACTGGCGCCGGCGGATCGTGGTGCTCGTCGTGCTGCTTGCGATCCTGCTCCTGCTGTGGTGGCTGATCTTCGGTCGCGGCGGTGGCGGCGATGCTGCGCCCGAGCCCGCACCCACTGGCACGCCGACCGCCTCTCCCTCGCCGGAGCCTGCTCCGACGTCAGCGAGCCCTAGCCCCGAGCCGGAGCCGACGGAGATCACCGACTGCACCGAGGCCGACATCCTGGTCGAGGCCTTCGCGGAGGAGGCCATCTACCCCGTGGGCTCCACGCCGACGCTGACCCTGTCGGTCACCAACATCGGCACCCGCCCCTGCAAGCGCGATGTCGGGCCCGGCGCCAACGAACTCCAGATCACCCAGGGCGAGGTGACGATCTGGTCCAGCGACGACTGCAATCCCAATGAGGACAAGGACGTCGTGACCCTGGATCGCGGGGATGCCTTCGAGACGCAGCTCGTCTGGGACGGCTACCTCAGCGCCGCCGGGTGCCCCCCGGATCAGCCCATGGCCCAGGCGGGGGAGTACACCGTCGTCGGGCGCAATGGCGCGATCGTGAGCGCCCCCACCGCGCTGCGCCTCGAGTAGGGCCCGTTTCCTGCCTGGGCCGGCCCGGCTCCTCGGGCCGCCTGGCTTAGCGCACCCTCAACCGCGTTTTCCCGCCCCGGAAACGCGGTTCTGAATGCGCTCAGGCCTAAGGGACCGGCCTGCCTAGGAGTAGCGCTCGAGCAGGGATCCGTCCGACAGCCGCGAGAGGCCCTCGCGCACCGACCGGGCCCGGGTCTCGCCCACTCCCTCGACGCCCTGCAGGGACTCCGTCGAGGCGGCCAGGATCTTGGGCAGCGAGCCGAACTTCGCCACGAGCCGCTCGACGATGGTGTCCGGGAGCCGTGGGATTCGAGCGAGCTGGCGGTAGCCCCGCGGGCTCACCTGCTGCTCGAGGTCCTCCTCGCCACCCTCGAAGCCGAGGGCGCGCGCCACTGCCACGAGGTCGAGCAGGTGCGCCCCATCGAGTGCGTCCAGTGCTGCTGCGGCGCGCTCGACGCGTCGGCCGCGACCGGTCGCGTAGTCGCGCAGCACGAGCGAGCGCTCCTCGCCGACGCCGGCCAGCAGTTCCGCGAGTTGCAGGGAGAGGAGTCGACCGTCTGTGCCGAGCTCCACGACGTAGCCCTGGATCTCCAGTGCAATGCGCAGCACCATCTCGCCGCGCTGAGCGACGACCGCAACGTCACGCACGGTCACAAGGTCGTCGATCTCGAGCGAGGAGAGGTTGCCGCTCACCTCGTCGAGGCGCATGCGGTAGCGCTCGAGCGTGGCGATGGCCTGGTTGGCGCGGGCGAGCATGGCGCTGGAGTCCTCCAGCACGTGGCGCCGGCCGTCGAGGTAGATCGTCACGGTCGACATCGACTTGCTGACGCTGATGACGGGGTGATGGGTCTGGCGGGCGACACGGTCCGCGGCGCTGTGGCGCGTGCCGGTCTCATCGGTCGGCAGTGCGGGATCGGGGTGCAGGTGCACGGCGGCGCGCAGGATCCGGCTGGCGTCGTCATCGAGGATGATCGCGCCGTCCATCTTGGCGAGCTCGCGCAGCCGCGTGGACGTGAAGTCGACGTCGAGCGTGAAGCCGCTGCGTGTCAGCGAGTCGACCGAGCGGTCGAGGCCGAGCACGACGAGGGCGCCGGTGCGACCGCGGAGGATCCGCTCGAGGCCGTCGCGCAGTGGAGTGCCCGGGGCCACCATGGCGAGGACCTCGCGCATGCGAGCGTCGGTGTTGCCCTCAGGCGGCACATCTCCCCCTCGTGTCGGTGGTGGCGAGCGTATCCGGGCGCATCGTCTGGGCGCGCACCCCTCGTGCCTCATCGGGCCAAATGGCGCGAATCCCCTGCGTGGCGACGTAAGGTGACGCGACTCTCCTGATCATTCGTGATCCCCCCCGAAGGCGACCGTCACCGGCAAGACGACTGGATTCGGTTTGGGCGGCATGGTGATAGCGCACACCCGCACGGCTCGTGGTGCGCCCTACGCCGAGGGAGCGACGGCCCTGGTGAGCATGGCCGGGACCTTCGACTGGTCGCGTGGGGTCAGCCGCAAGAAGACGCTGTGGGTCTACTTCACCGGTGGCGGTGCGAAGTCCAACGTCCTGCTGCTTCGGCCCTAGCCGCGCGCCAAGCGTTTAGCGGAAGCCGGGAGGGCGTGCGCTCTCCGCATGGCTCTCGATCGCGCGCAGTCCGGCCTCAAGGTGGCGGATCTCCGTGACGCCGTCGACCCTGTCGCGTGACCCTGCCGGCACGAGGATGCGCTTGTAGCCGAGCCGTCGCGCCTCGGCGACGCGCTGGGCGAGGAAGGGCACCGGACGCACGTCCCCCGAGAGCGCGATCTCGCCTATGGCGAGGACGTCTGCAGGGATCGGCGTATCGAGCTGGGCGGAGGCGATCGCCAGACACACCGCGAGATCAGCCCCCGGATCGGAGATCTGTGCGCCCCCGACGGTGGCGACAAAGATGTCACGCTGGGGAAGGGCCTTGAGTCCCGCCTGGGCTGTCACCGCCGCGAGGGTGATCACTCGCGTGGTGTCCAGGCCCGTCACCGTGCGCCTGGCCACCGGACCGCCGTCGGGTGACACGAGCGCCTGGATCTCCGCGAGGAGGGCCCGACGACCCTCCATCGTCACGGTGACGCAGGTGCCGGGGACCGGCGTATCGCGCTGGCCACGGAAGAGCTCTGAGGGGTCGACCACCTCCGCCAGGCCGGTGTCGGTCTGCTCGAACGCCACGATCTCGTCGGCCGGTCCATAGCGGTTCTTGGCCGCGCGCAGGAGTCGCAGTGCGGTGGTGCGCTCGCCCTCGAAGGTGAGCACCGTGTCGACGAGGTGCTCCAGTGCCCGGGGGCCGGCAATGGAGTTGTCCTTGGTCGACTGCCCGATGAGCAGCAGCGGCACCCCGCGCTGCTTGGCCGTGCGCGTGAGCGCCTGGGTCACCTCGAGCACCTGGGAGACCCCGCCTGCTCGGCCTTCGAGCTCGGGACTGGAGATGGTCTGCACCGAGTCGACGATGACGAGCGCAGGGCGATGATGGTCGACCTGGCCGAGGATGGCGAAGAGGTCGTTGTCGTCGGTGACGAGCAGGCGCTCGGAGATGGCGCCGATCCGACGGGCGCGCAGCGCGATCTGGTCGGCGGACTCCTCGCCCGAGGCGTAGAGGACCGTGCCCTTGTTGCTCTGGGTGAAGGCGTGCGCGACCGCGAGGAGCAGGGTCGACTTGCCGACGCCGGGCTCACCTGCGACGAGCACCACCTGACCGGCGACGAGTCCGCCGCCGACGACCCGGTCGAATTCGCCCGCTCCCGTGGGCATGCGGCGTACCCGCTCGTCCGCAATCTCCGTCACGGGCTGTGCGGGGCGCACCTGCGCGGCGGCCTTGCCGGACTTGGCGGCCTTCGTCGCCGGTGCCGCGGCTACTTCAGCGACGGTGCCGAACTCCTGG
>CAYYZU010000223.1:0-3851 GCA_964476205.1 uncultured Actinomyces sp.
TTGCCGAAGCCCCAGTTGCCAATCTTCTTGCCCTTGAAGTCCTCAGGCGAGGTGATGCCGGAATCGGCCCAGGCGACCTGCAGCGTGCCTGAGCGCTGGAAGACCTGGGCGACGTCGACGATGCCTGCGCCCTGCTCGCGGGAGCTCAGGGCCTTGGGCACCCAGGAGATGGCGAAGTCCGATCCGCCCTGCGCGAGGACGGTCTGAGGAACGATGTCGACGCCACCCTCGAGGATGCTCTCCGAGGGTGCGGCCTCTGAAGGGGCAGCAGCCGAGGACTCTGCCGGGGCAGCACTGGACTCGGTGGTCGAACTGCCACCGCCGCAAGCCGCGAGAACAAACGCGGCTGCGGAAGCGACCCCGGCAACGGCCATCAGGCGGCCGCGCGGTGCAATCCGCTTCATAGACTTTCCTCTCGGTAGTGATTCAGGTCGATCGGGATCGATCGGCCCAGGGTGTGGCTACTCGCTCGAGGGCGAGCGTAACCAGATAGAAGAGCAGTCCGGTGAGAATCGCCGCGATGACATAAGCCCATGCCCGCCCGTAGGCGGTATTCGATGCCGCGCTGGCGATCCGGCTGCCCAGCCCCTCCTGGGGGCCGCCGAAGTACTCGGCCACCAGGGCGGCGATCACGGAGAGCGGTGCGGCGATCTTCAGGCCCGTGAAGAAGAATGGGATCGCATTGGGGACTCGGAGGGTGCGCAGCACGGTCCGAGGGTTCGCGTTGAAGGAGCGCATCAACTCCAACTGCACCGGCTGCACCTGCACCAGGCCACGGGTGACGTTCACCAGAATCGGGAAGAACACGATGATGGCCGTGACCAGCACTCGCGGTGTGCGGCTAGTGATGGCGAACATATTGTTGAGGATGGGAGTCAGCGCGATGATCGGCACGGCAGCGAGCCCGGCTGCCAAGGGCGTGACGAGATGGTCGACCACGATGAAGCGTTGCGCCAGGAAGGCCATGACGACGCCGGCGATGGTGCCGAACACAAGCCCCAGGAACGCTGTCGTCCCGGTATAGAGCGCGGCCGCCCACATCAGGTCGATGTCCCCGAAGAAGTTCTCGGCGATCAGGCTGGGTGCGGGCAGCAAGTAGGGCTTGATGTCCTGGACGACGACCAGTGCCTGCCACGCCGCAATGACCAGGACACCGATGAGTACCGGCGGCCAGATGTACTTGAGGCGATCGGACATCACACCTCGCCCACGCGTGCGCGAGTCTCCGCGCCCCCTACGGGGCCACGCAGCGCCTCTCGCACGGCAGTGACACAGTGGAAGAAGTCCTCCGACTCGCGCGTGGCCTCGTCGCGGGAGCCACCGAGCGGGATGGGCACGATGTCCGTGATGCGCCCGGGGCGTGGTGACATGACCACGACGCGATCCGACAGGTAGACGGCCTCAGGAATCGAGTGCGTCACGAAGATGATCGACTTGCCCGTCTCCATGCGAATCCGCAGCAACTCATTCTGCATGCGCTCACGGGTCATCTCATCGAGTGCGCCGAAGGGCTCGTCCATCAGAAGCAGGGGCGGATCCACGGCGAGGGAGCGGGCGATAGCGACGCGCTGCTGCATGCCGCCGGAGAGTTGCCAGGGACGGTGGTCGGCGAAGTCCGCGAGCTGCACCATCTCAAGCAATTCCATGGCCCGGGTGCGTCGGCGGTCCTTCGCCCAGCCCATGAGTTCAAGGGGCAACTCGACATTTCGCCGGACGGTGCGCCACTCGAACAGGGCCGCCTGCTGGAAGGCCATCCCGTAGAGCTGCTTCTGCCGGGCTTCGTGAGGAGTGACTCCAGCGACCGTCATCTGGCCGCGTGTGGCGGACGTGAGGTCGGCGATGACGCGCAGGAGCGTGGACTTGCCGCATCCAGACGGGCCGATGAGCGAGACGAACTCGCCATTGTCGACATTGAGCGTGACGTCCTGAAGTGCGGTGACCTCACCGGCCTGGCCTTCGTTGAAGATCTTCCAGACACCCTGAGCCTGGACAGCGTGGTGGGCGGCGCCGCTCATGCGTTCGTCTCCTTGGGAAGGTTACGGGTGAGGTACACATCCAGGGCCGCGACTAGTGCCGCGACGATGAGGCCCATCACCAGGGCCCCGAGCACGGCGACGTAGACCTTCGACGGCTGTGAGGTGATCTGCCGCGCGTACTCGATGAGGAGGCGGCCGATGCCCCCGCGGACGCCGGTGGAGATCTCCGCCACGACCGTGCCCACCACGGCGGCCGCCGCAGAGACCTTCAAGGCGGGCACGAGGTAGGGCACCGAGGCGGGGAACCGCAGCTTCCGCGTCGTTTGCCCAGGGGACGCGCCGTAGGAGCGCATGAGCTCAATGGCCGTGGGCGATGGTGCCTGCAGGCCTCGGAGCGCACCGACGGACACCGGGAAGAACGCGAGGTATGCCGCGATGAACATCACCGAGTAGGTGGTGTTCCACTCGATCGGCCCGATGCTGATGCGGTTGCCGACACCCACGATGAGGGGCGCCAGGGCGATGAGGGGAACTGTCTGCGAGGCGATCACGAAGGGAAGCAGTCCTCGCTCCATGAAGAGAAAGCGCTGCATGATGACGGCGAGGAGAAGCCCCACGCCTGCGCCGATGATGAAGCCTCCGGCAGCAAGGATCAGCGAGCGGAAGGTGGCGATCGCGACTGCCTGGAGGACGGTCGTGTCCGATCCCCGGACCTCGGGCTCGCCCATCGCCGCGACCATCGACCACACGTGCGGCATCGTCGCGTCGGAGGTGTTGATGGGGAGTTCAATGACACTGCCCAGCCACTTGACGAGTTCCCACATCAAGATGGCGATGCCGATCCCGGCCAGGGCCCACAGCGCCATCACGGCACCGTTGCGCAGTCGACGGCCCAGGCCCGACTGGCGACGACCTGGCGTGCTGCTCGGGACTCGAGCGGTGGTGTCGCCGGGAGGCGAAGTCTGCGTGTGGCTCATGACTTGGCGTGCACGGTGTCCCGGATGGCGGGGATGATCCGCTCGCCGTATTCGAGCAGGGTGCGGTCCTTGTCATCGTGCTGGAGGTAGATCGCGAACTGGTCGACGCCGAGAGCCTTGAGTTCTTCGAGGCGGCGGATGTGCTCCTCGACGGGTCCGATGATGCAGAAGCGGTCGACGATCTCGTCCGGGACGAAGTCAGCGTGCGTGTTGCCCGCGCGTCCGTGCTGGTTGTAGTCGTAGCCCTGCCGGCCCTTGATGTAGTCGGTGAGAGCCTGGGGAACGCCGCCTCCCTCGCCGTAGCGCTCGACGATGTCAGCGACGTGATTGCCGACCATGCCGCCGAACCAGCGCAGCTGATTGCGAGCGTGCTCAACGTTGTCGGTGACGTACGCCGGAGCCGCGACGCAGATGTACACGTCATCAGGGTTGCGCCCCGCAGCCTCTGCGGCGTTGCGCACGGCCTCGATCGTCCACTTGGCGATCTGCGGGTCGGCCAACTGCAGGATGAAGCCGTCGCCGACCTCGCCCGTGAGTGCCAGCACCTTGGGGCCGTACGCCGCCACAAAGACCTCGGTGCCAGCGTCCTTGGCCCAGGGGAGCCGAATACTGCTGCCCTTGTAGTCGACAGGGCGGCCATTGGTCATGTCACGCAGCATCACGACGGCCTCGCGGAGTTCGCCGACGGACACCGGCTTGCCGTTGGTCACGCGGACCGCTGAGTCGCCGCGCCCGATGCCGATGACGGTCCGCGGCCCATACATCTCATTGAGTGTGGCGAAGACGGACGCCGTGACCGTGAGGTCGCGCGTGGCGGGATTGGTCACCATCGGCCCCACGATCACCTTGCGGGTCTCGTCGAGGATCCGCGAGTAGATGACGTAGGGCTCCTCCCACA
>CAYYZU010000224.1:0-3846 GCA_964476205.1 uncultured Actinomyces sp.
GTCACACTCCCGCGGGCCCGTATCGGAGAGCCCGATGGGCATGTCGATGGCGATGACGGCGAGAGCCGGCGAGAGTGATGGGGCGAGCGGGGCGACATACTCCAGCGACTCGAGGTGCGGCACCCCCGAGACGTCCACGATCGCCATGACCCAGCCGCCACGGCGGCCATCGACCCCGGCGACGCGCACGCTGCGATCGTGCCAGACCGGTGGCAGACTCACGGCCCATGCCCGAAGGTCACGTCGTCCACCGCCAGGCGCGACGGATCCAACGCGACTTCCGTGGTCAGGCACTCGAGGTGAGCAGTCCGCAGGGGCGCTTCGCTGAGGGGGCCGCGCTGCTGGACGGGTCGACCATCCGGGGGGCCGATGCCCTCGGCAAGCACCTGCTCGTCGACTTCGACGATGACCGCACGCTCCACGTGCATCTCGGGCTCTATGGCAAGTGGCAGTTCGCCAAGGCCCCCGTGCCCGAGCCCGTCGGGCAGGTGCGGCTTCGACTGGTGGGCGAGACTGCGTACGCCGACCTGCGCGGACCGACGGCCTGCGAGGTGCTTGACCCCGACCAGGTCGCGGCCCTCGCCGAGCGCATCGGCCCGGATCCGATCCGCAAGGACGCTGATCCCGAGCGCGCGTGGAAGCGCGTGCATCGCAGCAGGGCGCCCATCGGCACGCTGCTCATGGACCAGTCCGTCTTTGCTGGAGTCGGCAACATCTATCGCGCGGAGGCGCTTTATCGCGCAGGAATCGACCCCTACCGCCCCGGTCAGGATGTGAGCCGCGAGGAGTTCATCGTCATGTGGGATGACCTGGTCGAGCTCATGCGCGATGGCGTGCGCAAGGGCCGCATCGACACCGTGCGCGAGGAGCACTCACCGCGCGCGATGGGTCGTCCACGACGCCGGGATCGCCATGGCGGCGAGGTCTACGTCTATCGGCGTGAAGGTCGGGAGTGCCTGGTGTGCGGTGATGAGATTGCCTGGTCCGACATGGCGGGTCGCAACCTCTACTGGTGCCCGACCTGCCAGGCGCATTAGCGACTAGAGATCCCCGGCCGTGAGCGTTTGCTCACGCGTGTCACGCCAATCGCGCGCTGTCGATTGTGCACTTGTACATCGAGAGTCGCGCCATATTGCGTGCATAACTGCACACTCGGTGAGGAAGTGGCAGCACCTCTAGGCGCTGGCGGGGATCTGCGGCTGGCGGATGCCCGGGTGACCCGGGGGCAGCGTGCGCTTGATGACCCACCACGATGCGGCGATCGTGATGCCGACGAGCCCGTAGAAGAGGAACGGCGTCGCGCCGAGCCACGCGAGCTGCCCGGCCTGGATGAGCGGGATCTGGATCGCCGCACGCACCAGGCTGAGGATCGCCCAGAGCCAGGTCACGCGCGAGTAGGCCTTGAGCAGGTCGGGGTCCTGCCGCCAGCGCATGCCGGTGCCCATGATGGGGCCGATGATCACGCCCATGAGCGGGCGCTTGATGAGGATGGATCCCGCGAAGGCCAGGGCGCTGAGGATGTTGGCGAGGACGCGGATTTCGAAGAAGCCCATCGGATCGTCCTGGTACGCCGCGAAGAGGGCTGCGACGGCCACGCCGAGTAGGCCCGAGAGGACCCGGATCGGCTTCTCGTGACGTGCGAGTTTGACCCCCGCGAGGACGATGGCGACACCCAGCGCCACGCCCACCGCCACCGCCAGGCTGTTACCTGAGGCGAAGTAGGCAAGGACGAAGAGCACCGTGGGCGCCATGGACTCGACGGCGCCCCAGGGGCCGCCGAGGAGTACGCGGAGAGGGTGGCGGTCGTCGATCTCGGGAGTGGGCTCCGCCTGCGATGAGGGCTCCTGGGCCGCCGGCTGACTCACCTGCCCAGGGTATCGCCGCGACTGGCGGCGTCCCGCCCCGTACGGTGTGGCCATGGTCCTCCGTTCGTGGCGCATCGCCCTGCCCGCTCTCATGTTGGCTGCCGCACTCCCGATGGGCGCCCCGGCGTTCGCGGATGTCAGTTCGCCACAGGCATCGGACCCCTCCATCCTCGATGTGACGCCGCTCACGACGGTGTTGGATGCCCGCAAGCGTCACACGGAGTTCTTCGAGGTGAACTTCCAGGCCGAGGCATTCGAGACCCGCTTCGTCGGGACCGAGTTGGTCATCAAGGACGCCAAGGGCACGGCTCCCGACGAACTCTTCCTCGGCGTCACCCTGTCGTGCACGAGCCCCTCCGGCAGGGTCACCTCGGCTGAGGCGGGCCGCAACGTGTGGCCCGCTGGCTCGGACTTCATGATCCCCGTGGGTTTCAGCATGCAGACGGACGTCGCGGGGGCGCACAAGTGCCAAGCGGACGTGATGATGTGCGACCCCGGCAACTGCGCGTCACCGACGGGCAAGGGCAAGGTCGCGATCGTCACGCAGAAGATGGACCCGGAGTCCTACTCGTTTCTCTATGTGAGCACCGCACTGCCCTCGTGGGCCGCAAGCACGCGGGTCCCCACGACTGGTGATCGTCTGATCAAGGCGGGGACGTCGTACACGATGTCGGGCTCCTTCGATGTCAGCCAGGCTCCAGGCCCGATCCGAGTCGGCGGGATCTTTTCGATGACCAATTGCATCGAGAAGGCCTACCCCGACGCGTGCAAGGACGCAGGCAAGACCAAGATTCGTGGGTCGGCCACCGGCACGGTGTCGCTTACCTTGAGCCAGGTGCCCACGGTCCCCGGAACGACGTGCAGTACGGCGACCGCGTCCAAGGCGACGGGAGCGGGCCCGAAGAAGATCACCTGGCAGCAGCACCACGCGGTGTTCACCATCTACATCCCCGACTTTGAACTCAGTGACGACCCCGGCTGCGGGCAGACGATCGACGTCACGGTCACGGTGAAGGCCGGCAAGGGGAATGCCATCGCTCTGGAGGCTGGGTCGAAGGCCAAGATGACGAGCGTCATTTATGCCATCCCCGGCGACGTCATCCCTCAGGGGCGCTGATCACGGGGCTCGCCGGGCCCCGTGAACCGCTTCGTCGTAACGTGAGGGCATGTCCCAGGTGACCGACGACTCTGCCGCCGACGTCGACCCGCTCAATGAATGGCGCGAGCAGAAGGCTCGACGGCTCGATCGCACGACGGCGTGGATCCTCGTCGTCGGGGGAATCCTCGGGCTGATCGCGGCCTTCGAGCTCACGGTCGAGAAGGTGCGCGTCCTCTCGGACTCGACGTACGTCCCGGCCTGCGACCTCAATCCCGTGCTGTCGTGCGGCTCGGTGATCATCACGCCACAGGCCGAGGTCTTCGGCTTCCCCAACCCTGTCCTCGGGCTCACCGGCTTCACCGTCGTGATCACCCTGGGCGTGCTGCTCGCGGGGCGAGTCGCGATGCCCCGCTGGGTGTGGCTGGGCCTGAATGCGGGTGCCCTGCTCGGCTTCGGCTTCGTGCAGTGGCTCGTGTGGCAGAGCCTCTACTCCATCGGTGCCCTGTGCCCGTGGTGCATGGTGGTGTGGACCGTGACCGCGCCGATCTTCGTCTGGGTGACCTCGGCCAATCTCCTCTCCGGCCGGCTGCCCACGCCCGAGTCCTGGAGCAGCGCCGTGTCGGCCCTGGTCGGGCTGCGCGGACTCATCCTGGCCGCGTGGTACGTCATCGTCCTCGGCCTGATCTTCGTCCGCTGGCAGGACTACTGGCTCGGCTCGATCTGAGTCTGAGGCGCTAGGCCTTGATGCGCGCGTTGTCGGGGTCGTACATCGGGCGCAGTGATGCGACGGCGGGGTAGCGCACGCCCGCGACGTCGACCTCCCACGTGCCGGAGCTGATGACGTCGGGCGTCACCGGCTCGCCGGTCCCGATGATCGCCCGG
>CAYYZU010000225.1:0-3822 GCA_964476205.1 uncultured Actinomyces sp.
ACTTGTAGAAGTCGTAGGCGCCGTAGAGGGTGCCGTGGTCGGTCATCGCGATGGCGGGCATGCCCTGCTCGACCGCGGCGGACATCAGATCGTCCAGGCGACTCGCGCCATCGAGCATGGAGTACTCGGTGTGGACGTGGAGGTGGACGAAGTCGCCGCCAGAGCCTCCTGAAGTCACCCGCTCACCCTAGTCCGGGAGTCTGACCCTGCTCCCGGGCCGACGCGCCGGGAGCCCCGGGTCGTCACGCCAGTCACCTGAGTCCCGGCAGCCACGGCTCAGGCGCGCATCCGGTCAGCAGGTGTGTGAGGCGATGACGTCGGCGTGATCGACAGGGTGGGCCGTCGGATCCACCGCCGCAACCTGGTCGAGGTAGGCCGCGAGGTCGACCCTGTGTCCGGACAGCCAGGTGCCCTGGACCTTCACCTGCTGGGCCAGCTGGACGGGATCGGCGAGGTAGGGGTCCATCGACAACTCCACGAGGTCTGCCAGCTTGCCTCGCTCGAGCGAGCCGATCTCGTGCTCGCGGCGAATGCCGTACGCCGCATCGATGGTGTAGGCGCGCAGCGCCTGGTCCATGCTGATGATCTGGTCGCGCCCGTGCACATGACCAGCGAGTGACATGCGAGTGACGGCGCACTGGATGTTGGTGAGAGGGATCGGAGGACTGAGCGGACCGTCGAAGTGCAGCGAGAATCGCATACCCAGGGCCGCAGCGTCTCCGGTGCGCGCCCACTGGGATCCGATGTCCGAGGCGAAGAGCTGTCCGTCGATCAGATCGCCCCAGTAGACGACCTGGTAGAGGGCAAGCGAGAGCACCAGGCCCATGGCGTGCGCTCGCCGCAGTTGGTCGGCGCGCACGCCCCCGCAGTGCTCGATGCGCCAGCGATGGTCGGTGCCCAGGAGACCTTGCGTGGCGAGGGCACGCTCGTAGGCGTCCAGGATGATGTCGAGGGCCACATCTCCATTGATGTGAGTCGCGAGCTGCATGCCGCTCCCCGCGAAGCTGTCGAGGATCGGGTCCAGCTGCTGCCGCGTCCAGTTCATGTTCGCGTCGCTGCCCGGGCCGATGGGGATGTCCGCCTTCTGCACGACGTCGCTGTCGAGATAAGGGAAGGAAGCGGCCAGGGTCCCGAGGAACGGCGATCCGTCGGCCCACATCTTGACGCCCAGCTGCTGAAGCATGGCAGCGGGCAGTGACGTGTTCACCAGTTCGTGCGCATCCGGGCCGGTCATCGATCGGTAGACACTGAGGCGCAGAGGGGTATCCGGACGGGAGAGCAATGCCTCGTAGCCCGTGGTCATCGAATCGGCGTATGACATGTCTGTCGTCGCGGTGATGCCGTTGCTCGCCATGAGGTGAATGAATGCAGCGGCGGACTTGAGCGGATCGGTGACGACCTGATTGATGGTGGGCATCGCCATGGCCACGATGGCGGCTGTCTCGTATCCGATGCCGTTGGAGGTGCCGTCGGCGTTGCGTCCGTAACGCGCTCCCGGTGGGTCCGCGGGCGGCTTGCCTCCGGGCCACCCGAGGGAATCGATCACCTTCGAGTTGACGTAGACGGCGTGCCCTGAATCGTCGAGGACGACCGCCGGGCGGTCAGGGAAGTAGCCATCCAGAGTCGTGTTGGTGGGCGCCCCCACGCCCTGGGTGGGGCGGTCCAGGCCGTAGAAGACCACGGGGGCGCCCGCCGGTGCATCGGAGTTGACCGAGGTCCAGAGGGCAGCAACCTGATCGAACGTCGTGAAGCCATTGGAGGCAGCAATCCAGTAGACCGGGGCCTGCGTGAGGAGACCGGCGAGGATCGGGTGGCTGTGCGCCTCGACGAAGCCCGGCATGAGGACGGTCTCGCCCAGGTCGGTGACATCGGCGCCGGGAGCCGCCGCCTGGCAGTCGGCGACCGTGCCCACAGCAGTGATCACTCCGGTGGTGGCATCGAAGGCGATCGCCTCCGCGCGCGGATTCGCCGGATCCATCGTGATGATGGAGGCGGCCTTGAGGATCACACCGGTCATGGTCATCTCCCTGGAACGTCGGGAGCCACAGGCTAGGCCCCGTCGGCGAGGCGACGCAGCGCCTCAACGAAGTCGGGAGGATCAGGGGACTCGACGGCGACGAGCTCCCCCGTCGCCGGATGCGCAATCTCCAGTCGCGCCGCGTGCAGTGCCGGCCGTGAGAGACCGACACGCTGGGCCAGGGTCGGGTCGGCACCGTACGTCGTGTCACCCACGAGCGGATGCCGCATGGCCGCCATGTGGACACGGATCTGGTGCGTGCGACCGGTCTCGAGGTCGACCTCGAGAAGACTTGCGTGCGGGAAGGCCTCGAGCGTGTCGTAGTGCGTCACGCTCGGGCGCCCGCCGCTGACGACCGCCATCTTGTAGTCCGCGCTCGGGTGCCGCCCGATCGGCGCATCGATGGTGCCCGTGAGCGGATCGAGGTGGCCCTGGGCGATGGCTCGGTAGACCTTGGTCACCGAGCGCTCCTTGAACTGGTGCTTGAGGTCGGTGTACGCCGATTCGCTCTTGGCCACCACCATCAGCCCCGTGGTGCCCACATCGAGGCGATGCACGACCCCCTGCCTCTCGGCGGCGCCGGATGTCGAGATCCGGTAGCCGGCGGCTGCCAGGCCGCCCACCACGGTGGGTCCTTCCCATCCAGGGCTCGGGTGCGCGGCGACGCCCACGGGCTTGTCCACGATGACGATGTCGTCGTCGTCGAAGACGATGCGCATCCCCTCGACGGGCTCGGGCTCTCGCTGCACCTCCGGCTCCGGGAGCGTCACCTCGAGCCACGCGTCGGCGACGAGCCGATCCGACTTGCCCACTGGCCGGCCATCCAGCGTCACGCAGTCAGCTGCGCAGAGTTCGGCTGCAGCAGATCGCGACAGCCCGAGTAGTCGGGCGATACCGACATCGGCCCGCTCCCCCGCGAGCCCTTCGGGGACCGGAAGCTGCCGCGTGTCAGGCATCGACGCTGGCGCGGGGCTTGCCCGACATGTCGACACCGCGAATGGTGAGGATGACCATGAGGATCGCGGATCCGACGATCGCCATGTCGGCGACGTTGAAGACCGGCCAGTAGGGAAGCTGGAAGAAGTCGACCACGTAGCCCTGCCCCGGTCCGGCGTACTCCTCGCCGAAGCCCGGAGCGCGGACGAGTCGATCGATGAGATTGCCTACCGCCCCACCGAGCAGACCACCGAGCGCGATCGCCCACGGCATGCTGCCCAGGCGCGTCGCCGTGCGGATGATCACGACGGCGACGACGGCCGCGATGATGGCGAAAAGCCACGTGAAGCCCGCGCCAATGCCGAATCCCGCGCCGGTGTTCTCCACGAAGGTGAGTCGGAACCATTGCCCCACGACCTCGATCGGGCCCTCGCCGGCGGCGATCCGCGGTTGCAGGACGGCCAGGGCCCAGGCCTTCGATGCCTGATCGATAAGGATGACGAGCAGGGCCACGCCGAGCGTCACCCAGATGAGCCGCGGGCCCGATCTCGTTGACGTGGGCGTAGGGGGCGCGTCGGTCATCGCACCAGGCTACGCGGACGCGCGTGACACACGTGATCCGACCGCGGCCTAGTAGGCCCGGCGCTCCTCGATCTCCTTGCAGGCCAGGCACATGGTCGCGCGGGGGAAGGCCTGCAGCCGGAGCTTGCCCACGGGCTTGCCGCACATCTCGCACATGCCGTAGGAGCCGTTATCGATGCGCGCGAGGGCGTGCTCCGTCTGCTGGAGCATGTCGCGCGCATTGTTGGCGAGGGACATCTCGTGCTCGCGCTCGAAGGTCTTGCTGCCCGCATCGGCCTGGTCGTCTC
>CAYYZU010000226.1:0-3819 GCA_964476205.1 uncultured Actinomyces sp.
GGTCCTACAAGGGCACGCCGGTGATCCTCTACGCCTACCCCGCCGCGATGACGCCCGGCTGCACCACACAGGCGTGCGACTTCCGCGACTCCCTCGCCTCGCTCACCAAGGCGGGGTACGCCGTGCTGGGCATCTCGCCCGATCCGGTCGACAAGTTGGCGGAGTTCCGCGAGCGGGACCATCTCACCTTCCCCCTGCTGTCGGATCCCGATCACAAGGTCCTGGAGAAGTACGGCGCCTACGGTGAGAAGAAGCTCTACGGCAAGACCGTCGTCGGTGTCATCCGGTCGACCTTCGTCATCGACGCGCGGCAGCGCATCGAGCGGGCGATGTATGCCGTCAAGGCAACGGGGCACGTCGCGAAGCTACGCCGGGATCTCCGCCTCGACTAGGCGGCAGGTAGCCTGGCCGCACGCGGAAGTGGTGGAATTGGCAGACACGCTGCGCTTAGGACGCAGTGCCTCCGGGCTTGCGGGTTCGAGTCCCGCCTTCCGCACGAGCGTTCCGAACGAGGATTAGCGCGTTTTCGGTCGGACCGGAAGACAAACACTCGATCTAGCGTGCCGTGGCAAGGTTGCCAGCGTGGCGTCCACCCATCTGTGGATATCGGTGTCGCCGGCAAGGTTGCCAGAGCAACCACCGTTCACCTGTGGACAACAACTTCCGTGGCAAAGTTGCCAGCGGAAATGCGCCAGTCTGTGGATACGCGCACCACATCGAGAAATCACCCATCGCAATTACCTCAGGCTAGCCCGGAGGTGTGACAGTCGAGCGTCGGTCAGTGGCCGTGCTCGTGACCCCCGCCGCCGCCTGAATCACCCTTTTCTACGATGCGGAAGGCACCCATCATCCCCATGTCCTCGTGGAAGAGGATGTGGCAGTGGAACACGGTCTTGCCCGTGAACTTGCGAAACTTCATCTTCAGCACGACGTACTCGCCCGGCAAGACTTGCTCGGTGTCCTCGAGCGAGCGAGGCTCCACCCTGCGGTACGTAAGCGTCTTGCCTGTCTTGGCATCCCACGTGCCTCGACCCACGACCGCGAAGTGATTCACATGAATGTGGAAGGGATGCCCCTCCAGCGCGCCGCCCTCGGCGAGTGACGGGTCATTGCGGACTACCCACTCCTCGACCGTGTCGACCTCGACTTCGAAGGGGTCGTGCATGTCCTGATGATCGAAGACCTTGCCGTTGATGTAGAAGAGGGGACCCGTCTCCGGGGTGAAGGACTCCGAGAGCGTGAAGGTGCGCCGCTTCACTGGCTTTTCGTCCAACCACGCTGGGCGAGGCGAGATCTTCGCTGGCGGCCGTGCAGGGGACCCGAGATCGCCTTGGACGTGCACCGTCGCAAGGACCTGGGGCATCCACGTGCCGAACTGGCCGTTGTCGTAGCCGAGGGTGCGAAGCGAATACCTGCCGGGCGTGCGGGATCCCGTGACAGCGACCTCTACCCGGGATCCGGGTGCGATGACGAGCTCCTCGGCAGTCCATGTCTCAAACACCGGGTGCCCGTCACGGGCGAGCACGGTGAATCGGTGACCATCAAGGGTGACGCGGAGGAATCCGTCGTTGCCCATGTTGCCCATGCGCCAGATCTGTGTCTCACCGGGGCGGAGGGACATGGTGGGGTTGACCACACCGTTAACGGAGACGATTGCGGATGAAGCCTGCGCCTTCTCAACGGGCATCAGGGTGGGCACGGGAGCGGCCGGGTCCAGGGAGAAGTTCTTGAAGACCAGGAGTCGATCACGACACCCTCGATACTGCGGCAGTTTCTCGATGCCGCCCTCGACGACGATCGGTCCCGACAGGCCGTTCCAGACGGACTGATTGGTGTAGCCATGCACGTGCGAGTGGTACCAGTAGAGACCGCCAGGATGCGTGGGTGGCAATTCGAAGCGACTGCGCAACGACGCCCCCGGCTCCGCCTCGATGAAGACGTTGTCGGCATCGCCGGACGGATCGACCCAGAAGCCGTGGAAGTGGGTGTTGATCGGGACGGTTACCCCATTGCGGACCGTGAGGTCCATGCGGTCGCCCGGCGCCAGGCGCAGGCATGGGCCGACGAAAGAGCCGCCGTAGGTCCACAGGCCAGCCGTCATGGTCCCGTCGATGGGGGCCGAGCCAGCACTCGCAGTGAGAGCGGCGCGCAGGACTCCGTTGCGGGATCGGATCTCCCGGATTCGCGGGAGCGAGTCCCCTGCACTCGCAAAGGCAGGCGCGGAGCCCACGAGGCCGGCAGCGCTCGCCAGCAATGCACCGCCCGCGAGGCCACCCAGCGAGATCGCCTCGCGACGAGTGAGGTCGGTCATGCGCGCAGATTACGCCGTCGGGCGCTCCGGCTTCAGCGCATCTGCCAGGTGCGCGATCTGCCCCGTGAGCTCACTGGGGAGGACCCACACCTTGTTGGCCGTGCCATTGGCGATCTGGGGAAGTGTCTGGAGGTACTGGTAGGCGAGCACGTGGCTGTCCGGCTTTGCCTCGTGGATCGCCTGCACGACCTTGATGATGGCTTCCGACTCGCCCTGCGCGCGGAGCACCGCCGCTTGCGCGTCTCCTTCTGCGCGGAGGACGGCCGCGGTCTTCTCACCCTCGGCCGTGAGAATCGCCGACTGCTTGTCACCTTCGGCCGTGAGGATCGCGGCTCGCTTGTCGCGCTCAGCGCGCATCTGCTTCTCCATCGACTCCTGCACGCTGCGCGGCGGGTCGATGGCCTTGATCTCGACTCGGTTGACCCGGATCCCCCACTTGCCGGTGGCCTCATCCAGGACACCGCGGAGCTGCGCATTGATGCTGTCGCGGGAGGTCAAGGTCTCCTCGAGGTCCATGGAGCCGATGACATTGCGCAGGGTCGTCACGGTGAGTTGCTCGATGCCGGTGAGGTAGTTGGCGATCTCGTACGTCGCCGCCTTGGGATCGGTCACCTGGAAGTAGATGACCGAGTCGATGCTCACGACGAGGTTGTCCTCCGTGATCACGGGCTGAGGCGGGAAGGACACGACCTGCTCGCGCAGGTCCACCCGTGCGCGGACCTTGTCGACGACAGGGATGACGAACGCCAGACCGGCGTTGAGCGTGCGGTGGTAGCGCCCCAGGCGCTCGACGATCCGAGCATGTGCCTGAGGGACGACCTTGACGGTCGAGGCCACGAGTGCGACAGCGACCACCGCCACGACGATGGCGGCAATGAGTGCTTCCATGATCCCTCCCGACTAGCCAGCGACCAGGGCGGTCGCCCCGTCGATCTCAAGCACATGGACACGCTGCCCGACACTGAAGGCGCTGTCCCCGTCATAGGAGCGCGCGGACCACACCTCGCCCGCAAGCTTGATTCGGCCATCGCGGCCGTCAACAACTTCGAGCACGATCGCCTCGGCACCCACCAGTGCGGCAACCCCGGTGCGCACGGCTCGGGGAGTGCGCATGTGGCGCCTGGCAATGGGGCGTACGACGGCGAGGCACGCCACCGACACGAGCGCAAAGACTCCTACCGAGACAGCAGGCGGGGCACCCAGGGCCGAGGCAAGGCCTCCGGCCGCCGCTCCACCAGCCATCATGAGCAGGATCAGCGTGCCGCCCGTGAGGACATCCGCAACGGCAAGCACTCCCGCTGCGACGATCCACCAGACCCACGCATCCATACCTCCACGGTATGTCGACTCGGCCGTCGTGGCGAGTCAGCACCCGAGGGGATCGAGTGCCTAGGACGTGGTGACCGGCGAATCGATCAACCTGCCCGTCACATCCTCGATCGGCAGCTCATCGCCCGTGACCGGAGTGATCACGATGCGCACGGGCGCCTTGGCCGTCTCCATGAGCT
>CAYYZU010000227.1:0-3814 GCA_964476205.1 uncultured Actinomyces sp.
GTCGCCGTCATCGTCGATCGCGGTGCGGGTGATGCGGTCCGCGAGGCCGGCCTGGCTTACCGGGCGGCGTACTCCCTCGCCGACCTCGGCCTCGCTTAAGCGGCGGAATCGCCCTCGGGCCTCAGCGCAGATCGCCGAAATCCGGATGGTCGCAGGCCGTTGGATGTGGCAGGCCGTTGGACGGTCATGTGACCTTGAGTAGCAGCCTCGTCTAGCTCTCGAGCTCAGCCTCGGCCTCGGTGAGGTGGAGGCGCCGCTCCACCCACAGCAGCACGGCGACGACTGCGACGCCTGCGAGCGCGAGCAGCACCACGCTCAGGACATCGGACGTCGGTGCAAGCAGATTGCGGTCATCGTCCTGCCAGGGCCACAGCGCACGCAGTGACCCGAGCATGAGGCCGACGATGACGGCCATGGTGATGCGCGCGTGATGATCGAGGAGCCAGCGCAGGAACGAGACGAAGACGGCGAGGCCGAAGATTGCGCCGAGTGCGAAGACAGCGAGGTAGGCGAAGTTGCGTTCATTGACCGCGCTGATGGTCGTTTCGTAGAGGCCGATCGAGAGGAGGAGGAATGAGCCGGAGACTCCCGGTAGCACCAGTGCGCAGATAGCTACCGCTGCTGCGAAGAACACCGCAATCGGCGAAGGGTTGGATATGTCACCGGGGGGTAGCCCGGTGAGGAGCGCAGCCGCGGCGGTGGCGACGACCACGAGGACCGCATCGCGCCAGGTGAATCCCCCCGGTGGTGTGCGCAGCAGAATTCCGAGAGGTACGACGATCCCCGCGGCGACGAGTCCGAAGAAGAGCGCCCGCATCTGCTCGGGATGGGTCTCGAGGAGCGGCTCGATGATGCGCGCGCCGAGGATGACGGCGGTCACCATGCCGACTGCGACCGGGATGAGCATCGCCCAGGGGAGTCCGCGGATCAGTGGGCCGACGTCACTGCGCGGCCCGGTGATGAGGCGCCGGCCCGCGAGCACCACGTCGGCGATCGCGTCAATGAGCTTGCGGTAGAGGCCCACGATGAGTGCGACCGTGCCGCCGCTGACACCGGGGATGACTTCGGCGACGCCGATGAGTGCGCCGCGGATGAGATTGACGAGGAGAAGCACGCCGTCTACCCGTGCGCGCGCTGTCGCCGGTGCTTGACGAACTCAATGACGATCGGAATCACACTCACCACGACAACGAGGAGAAGGATGGCCTCGATGTTGTCCTTGACGAACGGGATCGTGCCGAGGAAGTAGCCGGCAAGGGTCACGCCTACCGCCCAGATGATGCCGCCGATCGCGGTAAAGACCATGAAGCGGCGGAAGTCCATGCGCGCGACCCCGGCGATCGCGGTGATGAACGTCCGCACGATCGGCACGAACCTGGCCAGGATGATGGCGCGGCCGCCGTACTTGTCGAAAAAGGCATGCGTCTTCTCGACGTACTCCCTCTTGAAGAGCTTGGAGTCTTCTCGACGGAAGAGAGCAGGCCCGACCTTGTAGCCGATCGCGTAGCCCACGGCATTGCCCACGATCGCCGCCGTGAGTAGCAGCAGACACGCGAGCCAGATGTTGATGGAGATGAACCCCGACGCAATGAACAGCCCGGTGATGAAGAGGAGCGAGTCGCCGGGCAGGAAGAAGCCGATGAGCAGGCCGCACTCCGCGAAGATGATGCCGAGGACCACCCAGAAGGCAACATCGCCGAGGCCGGTGAGCAGGGTCTGTGGATCGAGCCACTCAGGACCGAGAGCCGTGACGGCCGCCGAGAGTGTGAGGGCGAGATCCGGCACCCGTTGACTCTAAGCCCACGGGCCGGCCTCGCCGTGTCACCGCCCGCGCCCGCGCGTCCCCCTAGGGTCCTGGCATGGACGGCGAACACCTCGACCCGCAACTCCTCGCGGAGGGCGACACCCGGAATGTCGTCGATCGCTATCGCAACTGGACAGTCGAGGCAATCGTCGCCGACCTCGATGCGCGTCGTCATCCCTTCCACGTGGCGATCGAGAACTTCGAGCACGACATGAACATTGGCTCGGTCGTGCGCTCCGCCAACGCCTTCCTCGCCGCCGAGGTCCACATCGTCGGCAATCGCCGCTGGAACCGCCGCGGCGCGATGGTGACCGAGCGCTACCAGCATGTCCGCCATCACGACTCCATCGAGGCGCTCGTCGCGTGGGCCGCGGAGGCCGGGATCCCGCTTATCGGCATCGACAACATCGAGGGATCGGTGCCCATCGAGACCTACGACATCCCGCGCGAGTGCGTGCTCGTCTTCGGCCAGGAGGGGCCGGGACTCTCAGCCCAGGCGCAGGAGGCCTGCGTCGACCTGCTGGCGATCACGCAGTTCGGTTCCACACGGAGCATCAACGCGGGTGCCGCTGCGGCGGTAGCGATGCACGCCTGGGTGCGCCGGCACGTCTTCGAGCAGATTCCCTAACGCACAAGCTCGGCGACGGCTGCGATCGCGCGGTCCACCTCGTCCTCGGTGTTGTAGGCGTGCGGGCTGATCCGCACCAGTCCCGTTGCCTGGTCCCGGCCGAAGTCGATGCGTGAGTAGTCCGGAGTCGACAGGCTCGTGTTGATTCCTCGCGCGCGCAGGCCCGCGACCACTCCGGCGGCGTCGTCCACGCGGATCGTGACGATTCCCGACTGCACGCTGCCGCGATCGCGCACGATGACGCCAGGCACTTCCGCGAGGCCCGTGCGCAGGCGCGCGGCGAGGGCTCCGATGCGTTCGGCGATGGCGTCGATCCCGCAGGCGAGTGCGTAGTCGATGGCGGCGCCCATGCCGAGGAGTGCGGCGTAGGCCTTCTCCCACGACTCGAAGCGGGCCGCACCGTCGGCAAGCTCGTAGTCCTCGAGCGTCGTCCACTCTGCTGCGTGCAGGTCGAGGGGGAAGGGCTCAAGGTCGTCGAGCATGCGCTGCGAGACGACGAGGAACCCGGTCGCGCGCGGACCGCGGAGGAACTTCCGGCCCGTCGCCGACAGCACGTCGCAACCGATGCGACCCATGTCGACGGGCATCTGACCGACGGACTGGCACGCATCGACGAGGTACCACGCGGGCGAGCCGTGCATGCGCAGCATGTCGCCGATGGCGACGACGTCGTTGACAAGGCCGTTCTGGCTCGGCGCGTGATTGACCGAGACGATGCGCACGCGCTCATCGAGCATGTGGCCGAGTGCTTCGACATCGACGGCTCCGTCCGCGCCATCGGGGATGACCTCAACCGAAGCGCCGGTACGCCGCGCCAGCTGCAGCAGCGGCAGCACATTGGAGGCGTATTCACTCCCCGACACCAGCATCCGGTCACCCGGCTCGAGCGGATCGCTGAAGGCGATGGCCTGCAGGCCGCGATCCCAGGCGACCGTGGCCGACTCGACGAGTGCGACGCGCTCGATCGGGGCGTTGACCAGGGCGCCCACCGACGCGTAGACGCCAGCGACGCGATCGCGTGCCTCCGCGTGTGCCTCGTAGCCTCCGACCTCCTCCTCGCGCCGCAGGTGCGCCACCACGGTGTCGGTGACGATCGCGGGCTGCAGAGCGGAGCCGGCGTTGTTGAGGTGGGCGACGTTCACGCAACCGGGGGTCTCCGCGCGCAGAGCCTCAATGTCGATCGTGAGTCCGGAAGTCACGTCGCGATGCTAGCGCCGCTCGCGCGCGACCTAGGATGCCGCCAGTGAGCGCGCGGACCCTGGCGGCAATGCCCGAGTATCGCCGCCTCTTCGGATCACGGCTCATCTCCAACATCGGCAACGGCGTTGCCCCGATCGCCATCGCCTTCGGCGTGCTCGCGCTCCCCGATGGCTCGCCGACGG
>CAYYZU010000228.1:0-3778 GCA_964476205.1 uncultured Actinomyces sp.
CCGGTGGGCACCCGCACTACGTCTTCCCGACTTCGTTCGACGAGCTGGTGCGGATAACGGGCGGAACTCCCGCCGACGTCGGGGCCTGATGACTGATTCAGTCGTGATCCAGATCAATGAGCGACTGCAGTTCAGGGAGGGCTTCTAGGTCCTTCGGACGTGCTGCGAACCGCTTTGACTCGATGATGTCTTCCAGGGAAGCCACCCTGATCGTCAGTTCGCCCACCGACACCGACAGTGCCCTGGTGGCAAGGTCCGCATAGGGGTGCCGACCGCCAGCAGCATCCCTCAGCTCCACAAGCAGGTCGAGGGGCCCGGCGTCAGTGGTCCATGTGGAACTGCCGAAGGCTGCGAGTGTGGCGGCATCTAGTTGGAGTGGCAGTTGCCGTGCCTCTTCGTCGGTCATCCCAGCCACCCTCAGACGTGCACCCAACTCCACTAGCGCGGCGGCCAAGCGGTCTAGGTTCTCCTCAGTGGTCGCCGGCACACAGTCAATGTCGGCTGTTGCGCGCTGGGCTCCATGGATGCGAGCGCCCACGCCTCCCACCAGCACATACTCAACACCATGTCGGTCGAGGACCCTGAGGATGCGATCAGGGTCGAACTCAGCGTTCGCAGCAATCGCACCCACGCGCAGGCCTACGACCCGCGGGCGGCGTTGACAGACAGAAGGAAGTCGCGAACCTTGTCCGCGGTGTCGAGCGGTTCACCCGAGAGCGTGGTGGGCACGTCATCCGACGTCGGCAACTCGCTGCACACCAGATCGACCGCACTGTCCCAGTGCTTGGCCGAGGATGCTCCCTTCACAGTCACGATGCTACCCCTGCCGCCGAGGATCGAGGCGTCCCCGGCGTCCCCACGGGTTGAACAAACCAGAGGCGGCGTGGCACCGATCGGCCACCCGGCGCCCCTGCGCACGATCGTCGACATCGACCTGGCCAATTTCGACGAGGTCTGGGCAGCGGGTGAACACCCGCACTACGTCTTCCCGACGACGTTCGAAGAACTCGTGCGCATCAGCGCCGGCACTCCCGCCGACGTCGGCGCCTAGTCCTCAGAACCCTCACCTGGACGACGCACAGGGATGACGATCTCGTTGCGCCGCGCGAACGGGGGCTTCCACGGCGGGTCGAATCGCGCCCACCGAGGGTCCCCGGATTCCTGCCAACCCGACGCAGACATGGCCCTTCGAAGCTCCTCGGTGCGGCGCGCGATGTTCGACTCCGTCCATCGTCCCGACCAGCGAATCGCAGCCGCTGTCTCCCCCGGGACTGCGCGAAGCGACACGCGCGAATCGGTGGGCAGCGGGTAGTCCGCCAGAGAGCGCCCGGCGGGGAGCACGAAGGAAACGGTCCACGCATCGGTGCCCGCAGCCTCCTGGATGACCGGAGCCGTCATCGCCAGCCGCTCACTCGTGGGCTGCTGGATCACCGGCGCGGTCATCTCCAACGGCTCAGCCCCACGGTTCGCACCCGAGATGTATTGGAAGAGCGGCCGGAATGCGGCGCTCGCTGCCTGTTCCGCCGAGCCGGACACGACGACGTCCGCGACCACGCAGGGCGCGTACTCCCGCAGTTCCACGTCACCATGGGCCTGCACGACCCGATACTCCTGCTGCTCGGTCATTGCTGCCTCCACAAGCCCTGCTCATCAGCGGGCGTCCTGCTCCAGTGTGGACCGGGGCCTGCTCTCCCCGAACGAGCGGTGCCTTACTTACCGGGGTCCTCCACCTTGGCGCGCAGTTTCCGCTCTGCCTCCCGCAAGGTCGCAATGCGCTCCTCGATCGAGCGGAGTTTCGCCTCCATAATCTCCTGCTGGCGTAGTGCAGTGAGGGTGCCCGCCTCGTGCTCCCTCAACGCACTGCCGATTTCCTGGAGGGTGAAGCCGAGCGCCTTGCACTGCTCGATGAAGACGAAGCGATCGATCTGGTCCTGGTCGTACACGGCGTAGTGACGCTGGCCCGCGGCCCGCTCCCCTGCCGTGAGGAGCCCGAGCCGGGTGTAGAAGCGCACGGTGTCCTTGGTTGAGCCGACCGCGCTGGCGAAATCGCCGATGAGCATCCCTTCCGCACCGCTGCCTTGACTATGGACCATGGTCCACACCCTACAGTGCTGGGACAGCCATCCAACCCTGGGAGAAGACATGTCGCGCACTGCATTCATCACCGGAGCCTCGACGGGGATCGGGCGCGCCACGGCCCAGCGCTTCCAAGCGGAGGGCTGGAATGTCGTCGCGACCATGCGCTCCCCCGAGGACGGTGCCGACCTCGCGACCCTCCCCCGAGTCATCGTGACGCGCCTTGATGTCACCGATAGCTCATCAATCTCCGCCGCTGTGGCAGAGGCTCGTGCGGCGTTCGGCGGCATCGACGTACTCGTCAACAACGCCGGCTTCGGTGCCTACGGCCCGCTCGAGATCACCGACATGGAGGTCATCCGCCGGCAGTTCGACACCAATGTCATCGGCTTGCTCGAGGTCACGAAAGCAGTCCTGCCCACCATGCGCGAGCAGCGCTCCGGGGTTGTCGTCAACATCTCCTCCGTGGGTGGGCGCATGGCCTTCCCCCTCGGTTCGCTGTATCACGGCAGCAAGTTCGCGGTCGAAGGCCTGAGTGAGGCTCTGACCTACGAGCTTGCTCCGCTCGGAATCTCCGTGAAGGTCATCGAGCCCGGGCTGGTCGATACCGACTTCGCCGGGCGATCCTTCGTGCTCAGCATCGACCCCGAAGGGGGCGCCTACCAGGACACCGTCGGAACTGTCCTCACCGCCTTCGGCGCCATCCAAGAGCAGCAAGGCAGCGCATCAGCCACGGATGTCGCGACAGCGATCTACGGCGCCGCCACCGATGGCACGCGGCAGTTGCGCTACATCGTGGGCGAAGACGCCGTCGCCACGCTCGGCGCCCGGGCAGCGATGGACGATGTCGCCTTCATCGACATGATGCGAGGCAACTTCGGACTTCTCCCCCAGGCCGAGTGACCGCCTGGACACCTGGCGAAGTCATCGGCTGGGGCAGCCGATCACCCTTCCTAGTCGAGCTCGGCGATGACGATCTTGCGCATCGTCATCATGCGCTCGGTCGTACGCCGTGCCACCTCCGCGTCAGTGCTCGAGAGAAGGTCGGTGAGTCGTCGCGGGATGATCTGCCAGCTCACGCCGAAGCGGTCGCTGCACCAGCCGCACATGCTCTCCTCTCCCCCATCGGAAACAAGCGCATCCCAGAGCTGATCGACCTCCTCCTGCGTGTCGCAGAAGACCTGGAAGCTGATGGCCGGTGAGTGGGTGAAGTGCGGACCGCCGTTGAGTGCCAGGAAGCGCTGACCGAAGAGCTCAAAGTCGACGGTGAGCACCGACCCTTCAGGCTTCTGAGCGTCGGTGGCGTAGTAGGAAGTCGAGAGGACCTTCGATTCGGGGAAGGTCGCGACGTAGAACTGCGCCGCCTCCTCTGCTTGATCGTCGAACCAGAGGCAGGTGTTCACTCCATCAATCGCCATGGGACGAACCTACGCGCCGCGGGGTGCCTCTGCCTCCACTTGGCGCCGAAGCGGCCTCTTGGTCCACTTGCCCACCAGCCACTCGAGTGGACCCTGCGAGAAGCGGCGTAGCCACAGCGTCATCGCCACGGCGAGGACCGCCCAGCATGCGATGGCGATGCCCGTCACCGTGGCCGCACCCATCGTGCCGAAGAGACCGAAACCCCATCCGCAGAAGATCACGCACAGGAGCACGGACTCGCCCAGGTAGATGGTGAGCGAGGCCTGGCCGGGGGGCGCGAGCG
>CAYYZU010000229.1:0-3723 GCA_964476205.1 uncultured Actinomyces sp.
CTGCGCAGGCACTCGCACGCGACCTCGGCAGCATCGACGCCATCATGGCGGCGACTCCCGAGCAGTTGGAGGCTGTCGACGGCGTCGGCGGAGTCATCGCCGAGGCCCTACAGGAGTGGTTCGCCGAGCCCTGGCACCGCGAGGTGGTGGAGAAGTGGCGCACCGCCGGGGTCCGACTGGCCGATGAGCCTTCGAACTCCGGCCCCGGGACGCTCGATGGCGTCACCGTGGTCATCACGGGGTCCCTCGAGGGCTTCACCCGCGATGAGGCGACCGCCGCCGTGCAGGAGCGCGGGGGCAAGGTTTCGGGCTCGGTGTCGAAGAAGACCGATTTCCTGGTGGCCGCGGGCGAATCCACATCGTCGAAGTACGAAAAGGCAGCCGCCCTCGGCGTACCCATCCTTGGCGTAGAAGGCTTCCGCGTGCTCCTCGACGACGGGGCCGACGCGGCCCGGGCAATGGCCTCGTCGGGGGAGTGAGGGGGCGTCGCAGTTGGGGCTAGAACGTCACGCCCGTGGCGATCGTGCCGTCTGAGAGTCCGGCTTGAATCCGCTCCATCTGCTGCCTGACGCTCTCGGGCACGCGTGACTCCATGTCGTAATACGGAGCAAGCCCGACATCGCCCTCGACGTTCGGCCCTGTCGCGACTCCGGCATGGATGTCCGAGACGAGAGCGCTCACTCCCTCTGTGATGAGCTTCTCTGCCGAGGACAGAAGGCAGGGCCTCGCCTGGGGCACGGTGAGGTACTGGTCCACGTCGATACCGATGCAGAAGAGCGTCGTGCCGGCCCCCGGAGACTGTGCCACCGTCTCGAGTGCAGCGATGCCCGTCGTCCCGCCGGCACCGAAGATCACGTCCGCGCCGCCGGCAAGCTGCTCGGCAGACGCGGCAGCACCCCACTCCGGGTCATTGAACGAGTCGGCACTGTCGTTGTTGTACGACATGATCACCGTGGCATCCGGCCGTGCCGCCAGCGCACCGAGACGGTAGCCCTCGCCGAATCGCTTCAGCGGCACGACGCTCTCGCTGCCCAATACAGCGCCCACGGTGCCTGTCTGAGTCATGAGTCCCGCGAGATATCCCGCCAGGTAGCCCGCCTCGTCATCACGGAAGATCAGGCCGGTGGCATTCGCTGGGCCGTCTGACATGTCCTGGCTGATCCCGATGTAGCGGGTCTGCGGGTGGGCGGTCGCCGCGTTGACCGTGGCTTCGGGCTGGCCCACGCCGGAGGCGACCACGACGTCGTAGCCACGTGAACCGAGGTCATCAAGGTTCGCCGCGTAGGAGTCGGCATCCGTGCTCTCGAGGTAGGTGGCCACGCCATCGGTCGCGATGGCCCCGTCGCGGACGCCCTCCCAGGCAGCCTCGTTGAAGGCTCCATCGTCCACGAACCCCGACTCCAGGACCAGGCCGACGCAGAACGTCTCGGGATCCGCGCATGGCTCGGAGTCCTGGGGTGCCGAGGCGCTCGCAGACGACGACTCTGTGGGGCTGCTCTCAGAGGACGACTCTGTCGGGGACGCCGAGGAACAGCCAGTGACCAGCAGAGCGCACGCGGCGCCGAATGCGAGCCAGCGCGCACGTGTCTTGGTCATGCATTCCCCCTCGGATATCCGGAGCCCACACCTGTAGCCAACTCCGACCCAGCACACGCTACTCAATGTTGTGCGCAGACCGGTGGGCACCGCCCCAGCAGGTGGGATCTCCCGGGCCCCGTCGGCGGAGTGACCCCGGTCAATAGACTCCCTCCATGTCCGCGATCACCCGCGCAGAGGTCGCGCACCTCGCCCGCCTCGCCCGTCTTGACCTGGCTGAGGACGAACTCGACCATTACGCCGAGCAGCTCGACGTCATCCTGACCTCGGTCGCTCGCGTCTCCGAGGTGGCCGCCGACGACATCCCTCCGACCTCGCACCCGGTGCCGCTGATCAACGTAACCCGTCCCGACGTGGCCCGTCCGGGTCTGCCGCGCGAGGAGGCGCTGGCCGCTGCCCCCGCCGTTGAGGACGAGCGATTCCGTGTGCCCCGCATCCTCGAGGAGGAGGAGTGAGCACCCCCCTGGAGCGTGACCTCATCCGCCAGAGCGCAGCGACCCTGGCCGAGGCCATCGCTGAAGGCGAGGTCAGCGCGCGCGAGGTGACGCAGGCGCACCTGGACCGCATCGCGGAGGTGGATGATCGCGTCCACGCCTTCCTCCACGTCGATGGCGCAGGAGCACTGGCGACGGCGGACGCGGTCGATGCGAGTCGCGCGGCGGGCGACGCTCTCGGTCCGCTTGCCGGCGTTCCGCTCGCGCTCAAGGACATCCTCGCCATGAAGGGCATCCCCACCACGTGCGGATCGCGCATCCTCGAGGGCTGGCGGCCGCCCTACGACGCCACCGTTGTCGAGCGACTGCGCGCGGCAGGGATTCCCATTCTCGGCAAGACCAACATGGACGAATTCGCCATGGGCTCCTCGACGGAGCACTCGGCGTACGGACCGACGCACAATCCCTGGGATCTCGATCGCATCCCCGGAGGATCCGGAGGCGGATCGGCCGCGGCCATCGCATCCTTCGAGGCACCGCTCGCGATCGGCACCGACACCGGCGGTTCGATCCGTCAGCCCGCGGCCGTCACCGGCACCGTCGGCGTCAAGCCGACGTATGGCGGCGTTTCGCGCTACGGGCTCGTCGCACTTGCGTCGAGCCTTGATCAAGCTGGCCCCTGCACCCGCACGGTCATGGACGCCGCCCTCCTGCACTCAGTCATCGGCGGCCACGATCCGCGCGACTCCACGTCGATTCCCGATCCCATGCCCGATGTCGTCGCCGCTGCGGCGCGCGCCGACGTGCGAGGGATGCGCATCGGTCTCGTGCGCGAGCTCACCGGCGAGGGTTACCAGTCTGGAGTCGAGCAGCGCTTCCGCGAGGCGGTGGAGATCCTCGAGCACCTCGGCGCGGAGGTCGTCGAGGTGTCGTGCCCGCACTTCGAGTACGCACTCGGCGCCTACTACCTGATCCTCCCGAGTGAGTGCTCCTCTAATCTCGCCCGCTTCGACGGCATGCGCTACGGCCTGCGCGTCGGCGACGACGGCAACGCGTCCGTCGAGGAGGTCATGTCGCTCACGCGCGAGGCGGGTTTCGGCCCCGAGGTGAAGCGACGCATCATGCTTGGCACCTACGCGCTCTCCAGCGGCTACTACGACGCGTACTACGGCTCGGCACAGAAGGTGCGCACGCTCATCCAGCGCGACTACGCCCGCGCCTTCGAGCAGGCGGATGTGCTCGTCTCGCCGACCGCGCCGACCACGGCATTCAGGATCGGCGACAAGGTCGACGACCCGCTCGCCATGTACCTCAACGACGTCGCGACGATCCCGGTGAACCTCGCCGGCAACTGCGCGATGTCGCTGCCGGTCGGCCTGGCGCCGGAGGACGGCCTACCTGTGGGCCTGCAGATCATGGCCCCGGCGAAGGCCGATGACCGCCTCTACCTCGCCGGTGGTGCACTCGAGGGGGCGCTGCGCGATCGCTGGGGCCACCTGCTCATCGAGGAGGTGCCGTCACTGTGAGCCACGACACGATGCCCTTCGACGAGGCGATCGCCGTATTCGAGCCGGTGCTCGGCCTCGAGACCCATGTCGAGCTCGGGACGAACTCGAAGATGTTCTGCGCCTGCGCCACCGCATTCGGTGCCGACGCGAACACCCAGGTCTGCCCCGTCTGCCTCGGCCTTCCC
>CAYYZU010000230.1:0-3703 GCA_964476205.1 uncultured Actinomyces sp.
CATCGACCGCGCCTCAGGCAGGCACGAGCTCGGTCGACGAGCGCAAGAAGCCCAAGCCCACGAAGACCCCTAGGCCCCCTAAGCCCAAGCCGACCAAGTCGCCAACTCCGAGCCCCTCACCGTCCGCGGCGGTCCCCATCCAGGCGCGCGCAATCGAAGACTGGATCAAGGCGCAGCCGAAGACCTATGAGCAGGCGCAGTCCACCGTCGTCTACACGGTGGAGCCGTCGCTCGTGGGATCCGAGTGGGAGAAGGCAACCCTTCGCGGGGCCAAGGCGACCTTCGAGGTGCATGCGCTCCTGGGCCAGCCGGTCACGCGCTCGCACCGTGTGTATCTCGGCTGGAGCGGGGACTGGCTCAAGGCAAACCTTCCGAAGGACGCCTGCCCCTCCATCTCCGACTCCGCGCGGGCTTCGGCGTGTGCTGGTTCCGAGGTCATCTACACCCGCCTGTCCAACTTTCAGGCCTACGCGCCGGGACTCACCCCCACGAGTGACCCGGGGCCCATGATCCGCTTCAGCTACACGGGGCTTCCCGGGCACGAACTCACTCACCTTGTCCAGGAGTCGCTGTATCCCCAGCGGAGCAAGCGCACCTACCCTCAGGACAGCCAGTGGCTTGTTGAGGGCTGGGCGGTCATGACCCACCCGATGACCTCCATGCGCGCCTACAACCTCACCTACTCGCAGGCACGCGACCGGGCCCTCAAGGTGAACGGCAGCAACTGCGCCGGCGTCAAGTTGCGCGACCTTCTCGCTCCGCTGAACTTCAATAGTTGCGTCTATCCCAACGGCTTCCTCGCCATGGAGTACCTCATGTGGAAGACGGGGGACATGAAGGCCGGCTGGACCTGGGTGTCACAGGATGCCGTGACCGGTCGAGAAGCATTCGCCAAGGCTTTCGGCATCGACATCGACACCTTCATGACTGAGGCCGACGCCTATATCGACCAAGAGATGGCCCTGTGGCCGAAGCGCGAGTACCCGAGGTAGTGGCGCGAACTATCTCGGAGTACCCGTGATGCTCACCCAAGGTCCCGGGCCCGTCTTGTTCAGCGCCCGGACCGTGACTTTGATGGGAATGCCCGTCTTGCCTTCCACGCGCACGGACAGCATCTGCGTGGGCTTCGGGATCGAGCGCCCGACCCGGTACTCATAGGACACCGGTCCTTGGCCGGCCGCGAGGTACGGCGCACGCCAAGACACCTTGATGGCCCCCTTCAGCGATTGCACGCCAAGGTCCTTGACGGCTGCGGGCCTTGGACGAGGCGGATCGGGAACATCGTTCGTCGGCCGCACCTCACCCGACCGGGCAGGACTCGAGGCGCCGAAGGCATTGCGTGCATAGACATTGGCGGCGTACGCCGTGCCGTTGCTGAGGCCGCCGATGATGCAGGACGTGTCACCGGTAGGGAGACAGAATGCCCCTCCAGGGCGCGCCTCCACCACGTACCCGGTGATCGGCGATCCTCCATCGCGCGGCGGAGCGCTCCATGAGACCCGGACGGCCCCATTCATCGGCTGAATCGACACGTTGACGGGAGGCTCAGGCACCGTCGGCGCCGCTTCGGGATCGCCGGTGAGCTGGCTAAGGGCCGCATCGACACGGAGTATGGGCAGATCCTTCACGATCACATCGTTAATGCGAGGGCCGCTCGCGCGCATCGCCTCAAGAGCCGCATCGCTCGAGGCTGACGGCGCCGCTTGCCGAATGAGCGCGAATGCTCCGGCTACCGCAGGAGCCGCCATGGATGTGCCACTCAACGCATCGAAGGAGTCGAAGGGCAAGGACGACCAAATGGCCACTCCTGGTGCGAGCAGGTCCACATCCGCACTGATATTGCTGAATGCTGCGACGCGTGTGAGCAGGTCGGTGGCCCCTACGGAGACCCATCCGTTTCCGCAAGCGGGTACGCCAATGCCCGTGAGGCTGCCCTCGTTGCCCGCCGCGGCGACGATCGCGACGCCGGCGGCCCTCACCTTGGCCGTTACGGTCGCATAGATGGAGTCTGCCAAGGCCTGGCAGTCGAAGTAGCGGGACTGGAAGAACCCCAGACTCAAGTTGACGGCGGCGATGTTGTGCGTCGGAGCTACGGAAGCGACCCAATCCAACGCCGCTGCAATGTCGGCATCCGTTGCGCCCCATGATCCAAAGACGCGTGAGACCACGAGGTTCGCTTCCGGCGCCATTCCTGTGTAGCCACTCGCCCCCGGAGCCTGCGCGGCGTTGCCAGCCGCGACTCCCGCGACATGAGTGCCGTGGCCAAAGCGCACGTCGGAGCCAATGTCGGCGGCTCCGGGACCGATTGCGCTGCCTTGCCCCCCTGGACACGGAAGGTCAGGATTCGGATTGAACTGCAGCGACACGAAGCAACTTTCCGCCACGACGCGCGACCTACCCGATGCGTCACGGAAGTAGGGATGACTGGCCTGGATCCCCGAGTCGATGATGGCGATGGACGTCCCCACCCCCGACGTACCCTTCGCATGCAAGCGGGTGGCACCGGTGAGCTCGCTGGTATTCATGAGCACCGGCCTCATCCAGTCCGGAACATCCGCCGGTCGAACGCCGGGGACGAGCCGATTCAGGGACACACCCGTGCCCAGGCCCTCTTTCGTGGCCTGCACCATCTCTTCGCGTGTTGCTCTCGCGGTGAAGTAGGGGAGGGAACCCACGCGGTCGCCTACTTCGAATCCCACGCTCGTGAGCTGACCGATCACACCTTCAGGCACGATCAGCGAGAGCACCTCGCCACGATCGGAGTTGAGCATCGCGGCTCGCAACTTGGTGTCGCCGATCGCGCGCGCCGAGGTCGCTATGACGGCGTCGTCCTGAGCGGCCTGGACCGGGACGGCCGTCATCCCTAGGGCGAAGATGGAAACAGCGATGCCCGCAATCCTGAAGCGCACAATTCCCCCGAAGAACGACAAGACGGCAAACAGACCTCAGGAGACTAGGCGGTGTCGCACCGTCGTTGCAGGTCGTGAGCCGAGCAGGCATGAGCAGACGGTCGCCACGCAAGCCCTGCGGACGGACGCCGACGCTGACGCGGGATTCGCGCACCCTCACGGGGTAGGGCCTCTTGACGTCGTCTTTCTGTTGAACAATAATCTCATCGGTTTCACCCGGTCAGCACGCAAGCACAGGGTCGAGCGCGCTCGAGTCCTCACGGTCGGGCCGGACTGACCGGGACGACAGCTGGAGGTCGTAGCAGTGATCGAGCAGGGTCGAGTGGTCGTCATCCACGCCATGGATGCTCGTCCCAAGCTGATCCGCCTCTACACGGAGAGGATCAGCGATGGCGCGCCGTAAGCGATCACTTCCTCCCTACGTCGATCTTGGCTTGACCGACCAGCAGGTCGATCAGATCGTTGAGGAGACCGTCGAGGCAGCGCTCAGCGGAAAGGGCACGTGGCACTTCCCCCAGCGGGGGCGCCCGTCGCTGACCGGCAAGCGCGAGACCTCACCACACGTGGGATTCCGCGTCTCGCCCGAGTTGCGCGAGCAGGCCGACGCCCTCGCGCGCGACCGCGGGATCACGCTCTCCCAGCTCGCCCGCGAAGCCCTCGAGCAGTTCGTGAAGGACGCATGAGCAACCATCGCGTACTCCTCGTGGACGATGACGACTTCACGCGCATGACCTTGCGCGCGGTCCTGGCCTCGCTCGATTACGACGTCATCGGCGATGCTGCCAACGTGGTCG
>CAYYZU010000231.1:0-2851 GCA_964476205.1 uncultured Actinomyces sp.
TGTCCGCGCTGGACGGTGACACCGGTGGGTGGCACATCGCAGATCTTGATGGTGTTGTTCTCGCTTGCCGAGATGGCAGCCGATAGTTCCTGCCCGACCTTCTTTGCATCGACGTCGAATGCGGCGACGAACTCGATATCGCGTACGTGATAGTCGCCGAACTGCACGTGCATCAGCCCGGGCACCGCCTGGTCGGGGGATGCATCGCGGTAGTAGTGCACTCCCTGGACGAGCGATGAGGCGCAGTTGCCCACCCCGACGATGGCGACGCGAATCGATCCCAAGACATTCCCCTTCGGTGGTGTGAGCGGGTCAGGTGCCGCGCTCAGCTTCGATGAGCTCTTCGAGCCAGCGGACCTCGTTTTCGACTCGGTCTAGGCCGTGCTCCTGCAGTCGCGTGGCATAGGGGTCGAGGCGTTCGGAGGTGTGCCGGAAGGACTCGCGCAGCATGGCCATGCGCTCCTGCAGGCGAGCGCGACGGCCTTCGAGGATGCGCAGTCGAATCTCCGTCGGCGTACGGGTGAAGAACGCGAGGTGAGCGGCGAACTGCTCGTCCTCCCAGGCATCTGGCCCCGGATTGGCGACGAGGGAGGTGAAGCGCTCCGTGCCGGCTGCGGTGACCTCGTAGACGATCCGGGCTCGCTTGCTCGTCACTGTGGGGATGGACTTGGGGGTGCTCTCGGCGATCAGGCCACGCGCGAGGAGATCCTTCAGGGCCGGATAGAGGGATCCGTAGGAGATGGCCCGGAAGGGCCCGAGTACGCCGGCCAGCCGCTTGCGGAGCTCGTATCCATGGAGGGGTGCCTCGAGAAGCAGCCCGAGGATGGCCAGTTCGAGGACATCACTGCGTCGGCGCACCATGCGGGAACGATATATCGAAAAGATATATCGATGCAAGTGGAGCCGCCGCATCGCCGCGAGGGCCCACGACCCCCCTCGGTCGCCCCCCTAGGCTGCCGCGGTGATCGGGCTCGGGACGCTCCTCAACATGGCGGCGATCGTCGTCGGCACTGCGGTAGGCGTGCTCGTCGGGCATCGGCTGCCCGAGCGCACCCGCGACCTCATCACGCAGGCTCTCGGGCTGGTCGTCCTGGTCGTCGCGGCGCTCAATGTGGTTGCCCTGCTCGACGCCGAGTGGATCGCCGCCGTCGGTGACTCGGCACCGCTGCTCATCGTGCTCGGCTCGGTGGTGATCGGCGGGATCATCGGATCGCTGCTGCGCATCGAGGATCGCGTCGAGCAGCTCGGAGGCTGGCTCCAGGCACGGGTGCGCCGTTCCTCGGGTCCGGATGCCAGTGAGCAGCGCGCACGGTTCATCGAGGGCTTCGTCGACGCCTCCCTGCTCTTCTGCGTGGGCCCGCTCGCGATCCTGGGAGCGCTGTCCGATGGCCTGGGCCAGGGCATCGACCAGCTTGCTCTCAAGTCGGTGCTCGACGGATTCGCCTCCATTGCCTTCGCGGCCTCCCTGGGCTGGGGCGTGGCCTTCTCCGCGCTCGCCGTCGGCATCGTGCAGGGACTGCTCACGCTGCTGGGTGCGCTCGTCGGCTCGGTCGTCGCCGCATCCGCCATCGCCGCGATCACGGCGACAGGCGGCATCCTGCTCATCGGCGTCGGATTGCGCCTGATGAAGGTGACGCGACTTCCGGTGGCCGACCTCTTGCCTGCGCTGATCGTCGCCCCGCTACTCACCATCGCGGTGAGCGCCTGGCTGTGACGGGGATCGTCGCGCCCCCGAAGCGACGATCCCCATCGGGCTAGGACGCGCGCAGCACGGGGAAGAGCGGGTGCTCCATCGGCGCTCCGGCGGGGATCTCGTCCTCGAGACCGTCGAACTGGGGTGACGTCACCCACTGGCGCGGCGCATGCACCATGTCGTCGCCGAGGAAGCGCAGCGAGAAGGCGCGCCTGCGACGCACCCCCGGCACCCCATAGGCGTGGTGAAGTGTGAGCATGTGGAAGAACACCGCGTCGCCGGGCTCCATCGACCAGGCACGGATGTCGAACTGGGTCCGATTGCCCTCGATGTCGGGCATCTCGCGGAGCGACCCCTCAGGGAACCACTTCGCCTGCTTGTCCATGAAGGAACGCGGCATGAGCCAGCCTTCGCGGTGCGATCCAGCGATGAACTCCAGGGTCGACTCGAGTGCGACCGGGTCGACGGGAGCCCAGAGCGAGCAGTTGTTGAAGCCGTCGACGTTGTAGTACGGCTGGTCCTGATGCCAGGGAGTCTCCTGACGTGTGCCGGGCTCCTTCACCAGCATGTGATCGTGGTAGAGCCGCACGTCGCAGCCCATCAGGTCGCGGGCGGCGTCAGCAGCGCGGGAGTTGACCGCGATGTCGCCGAACTCCTCGATGCGCTGCCAGTTGCAGAAGTCCTCGCCGAACCAGCCCGGATCGTCCGGCTGGCTCGCCACCTTGAATCGCGGACTCGGGTCCGCGAGATTGCGCTCGATGCCGCGTTCGATCGTCGCGACCTCCTCGGGGGTGAAGAGCCCCCGGACCACGACAACGCCGTCGCGGTGGAAGTCCTCGATCTGCTCGGCACTGAGGACGCTGGTGTTGAGTGTGGACGTCATGGCCCCTCCCGTGGTCGTGTGAGGACGACCGTAGGGGCCCAATGCGTTCATGAAAAGCGTTGAAATAGCGTCATTATGATCAGGAAATACGCTCATAAGGCTAGGCTTCGCGCATGGCGGTCATGGACCTGTCCCTGCGGCACCTGCAGGCCCTCGTGGCCGTGCACGAGCAGGGGTCCTATCGCCGTGCCGCCGAGCACCTCGGCTACTCGCAGGCAGCGATCACTCAGCAGATCGCTGCACTGGAGAAGTCCCTCGGCCTCCCCGTCTTCCAG
>CAYYZU010000231.1:2861-3669 GCA_964476205.1 uncultured Actinomyces sp.
GCGCCGGCACGTGCATCCGTGGGCCCAGCAGCAGAGGACGCGCTCGAGGCTGCACGGGACCTCCTTGCCCGAGCCGGTCAGTTCGATGCGCGCTGCGCTTCCTTGCGAGACGGAACGTCGGGCCGACTGGCCATCGGGACCTTCCAGAGCGTGTCGACCCGCCTCCTGCCCTCCGTCCTCGCCGGCGTGAGGTCCGAGGAGCCGACGGTCCAGATCGACATCATCGAGAGCGACGACAACGACACCTTGCTCGGGCACCTGCTCAGCGGTCGGCTCGATGTGACCTTCCTCGTCGGGCCGTGCCGCGATCGGCGTGTCCTCATGCGCGAGGTCTGTCGGGATCCGTTCATCGCGATGGTGGGCTCGCAGCATGCGGTCGGGGACGAACTGGCCCTGGCCGATCTCGCGGATCAGCCACTCATCGGGCATCAGTCATGCGTGTGCCACGACATGGTCGACGAGGGATTGAGGAAGGCGGGCGTCCACGCCCAATTTGCTTTTCGCAGCAATGACAACGGAGCGGTGCAGGCCATGGCGCGCGCCGGTCTGGGCATTGCGGTCATGCCGCTGTTGGCCGTCGATCCCGCGGATCCCGGCGTACGCATCCTGCCCCTGCACCCGGGCCTGCCGGAGCGCCAGATCCTCGTGGCCGTGCCACGGCGGGATCCGTCGCCGGTCGCGACGCGATTCGTGGAGCGAGTCGTTGCGGAGGCCGAGGGGCGGGCCTAGGCCTCGACGTTGGAGACGAAGCCGACCTTCTTGTGCGAGCCGTCGCAGAAGGGCTTCTTCTCCGAGGCGCCGCAGCGGC
>CAYYZU010000232.1:0-3665 GCA_964476205.1 uncultured Actinomyces sp.
GTCTGCGGCGTGCCGAGGGTCTGGGCGAGCGCGAGGATGTTGGGCTCGATCGCGCGGTACTCCTGGCTGTGCACCGCCGGGTCGTACTTGTTGTCACGCGTGTTGGCCGCCATGTTGACGTCGAAGCCGGAGATGCCACCCTGCTCGTTGACGTAGGTCCAGAAATCCTGCTGACCCGTCACGACCTGCGTCGCGAGCGGCGCGAAGGGGCCCTCGGTCAGGTCGGACAGGACGCCGAGGTAGATGCACCCGTTGTCGGGGTTGATCGCCTCGGGGCACGGCTCCTCCGTGACGCCGACGTCAAAGACGATGCCCTCACGCGGTGAGGTGCCCCCCTCAGACGACGCCGCCTGGGTAGGGGTTGCATCGCCGCCACCACTGCTGCACCCCACGAGCACCAGGGCAGCTGCCCCCGCGCCCGCGAGGACCTTCGCCATGCGCCTCGACACCACTGGTTCCTCCTCGGCTGTCCGGTTCGCGCCCGATCCCTGCTGCTGGCAGGGGCGCTCCTGGGCTCACACTCTGTCAAAGAAAACGAGGGTCCGCCAGGGAAGTTCGCCTCGCGCCACCCCGAATCCTTGGCAAGATGGCTAGCCACTAGGGCGGCCCCTACCGCCAAGGGAGGAGAGGACCCCGGTGCTCGCTGTCGAGAACCTCGAGGTCGTCTACGAGGACGTCATCCTCGTGCTCAAGGGGGTCAGCCTCCAGGTCCCCGAGGGGAGCATTGTCGCCCTCCTTGGCCCCAACGGCGCGGGCAAGACGACCGTGATCCGAGCCATGACGGGCCTGCTCGACGTCCATCGCGGGCGCATCTCCAAGGGCCGGGTGACCCTGGATGGCCGCGAGCTGGGCGGGCTTCCTGCCCCCAAGATCGTGGAGGCGGGCGTCGGGCAGGTGATGGAGGGGCGCCGGATCTTCCGTGAGTTCACCGTCGAGGAGAACCTCAAGGCAGGCGGCCACACCGCGTCGCGGACAGAAATCGCCGAGGGCCTGGAGCGCGCCTACGCGATGTTCCCCGTCCTCGCCGAACGCCGGAAGCAGACGGCCGGTTACCTCTCCGGTGGAGAGCAGCAGATGCTGGCCATCGGCCGCGCACTCATGGCGCGACCGCGCTACCTGCTCCTGGATGAGCCCTCACTCGGCGTCGCCCCCAAGATCGTCCAACAGCTGCGCGATCTCATCGTGCAAATCAAGGAGTCCGGCACGTCGGTGCTCCTTGTCGAGCAGAACGCCTCGATGGCCCTGTCCATCGCGACGCACGGCTACGTGCTCGAGACCGGGCGCGTGGTGATGGACAAGCCGGCCGAGCAGCTCCGCGAGGACGATGACATCCGCGAGTTCTACCTGGGGCTCCGAGCAGATGGGCGCGAATCCCTGAGAGACGTCAAGCAGTACCGGCGACGGAAGCGGTGGTTGAGTTGAGCACGGAAGTCCTCCTCAGTGCCCAGGGCATCTCGCTTTCCTTCGGGGGCACCCAGGCCATTCGCGACGTCAGTTTCGACGTCCGCAGTGGCGAGCTCTTCGCCATCATCGGGCCTAACGGCGCGGGCAAGACCTCGATATTCAACTGCATTTCCGGCGTCTACCACCCGCAGCAGGGGGCGATCGACTTCCGCGGCGAGAACCTCGTCGGTCAGCCTCCCGAGGACATCGCACGCCTCGGTGTCGCCCGGATGTTCCAGAACATCGAGCTCTTCGACAACCTCACCGTGCTCGACAACCTCATGCTGGGCCGAGCCCTGCACATGAACTACTCCATCGCGTCGGCGTTCCTCTTCGGACGCAAGGCCAAGCGACAGGAGATCGCCAACCGCGAAGTTGTCGAGGGGATCATCGACTTCCTGGATATCGAAGGCCAGCGCAACTTCCCCGTGGGGATGCTGCCCTACGGCGTCAAGAAGCGCGTCGAACTCGGGCGGGCCCTGGCCATGGACCCGACACTCCTGCTGCTCGACGAGCCCGTGGCCGGTATGAACGTCGAAGAGACGGAGGACATGGCTCGCTTCATCCTCGACGGCCGGGCCGAGATGGGCGTGACCATGATCCTGGTGGAACACGACGTGGGCCTGGTGATGGACCTTGCCGACCGCGTGCTCGTCCTCGACTTCGGAGAGCGCATCGCTCTCGGCAGTCCCGCAGAGGTGCAGGCAGACCCCAACGTGATCCGCGCCTATCTCGGTGAGGAACTCAGCGACGCAGGGAAGGAGACCCGATGACCACGGTGGCGGAGCCCATCACGGGCACCTGGACGCTCGTCGGAGCCGTGCAGCAGCGCGCCCAGGCCGCCCCCGACGGCGTCGCCATGCGGGCGAAGCGCCTGGGCATCTGGCGCGACATCACCTGGGCCGACTACGCCGACCAGGTGAGCCTGGTCGGGCACGCACTCCTCTCCCTCGGGATCGATCCCGGCGATCGGATCGCCATCCACGCCGAGAACAGGCCGGAGTGGCTCTTCTCCGACCTGGGCACCAACGCGGTGCGCGGCATCACCGTGGGCCTCTACCCGACGAACCCGGCCCCCGAGGTCGCATACCTGCTCGCCGACTCAGGGGCGCGCATCCTCATCGCCGAAGACCAGGAGCAGGTCGATAAGGCACTCCTCATCGAGGCGCAATGCCCCGCACTTGAGCGCATCGTCTACCTCGAGCCGCGCGGCGTCGCCACCATCGACCATCCCAAGCTCATGAGCTGGGAGGAGTTCCTGGCGCGCGGTCACGCGCATCGCGAGGCGGATCCCCGCGCTCTCGACAGGATCGCTGGGCAGGCGGAGCCAGAGGACATCGTCACCCTGGTGTACACCTCCGGGACGACCGGCCCGCCGAAAGGCGCCATGCTCTCCAACGCCAACGTGGAGTTTGCGAGCAACGTCATCGTCGACGGCGGCGGACTCTACGATCCACCACCCAATCCGAGCGATGTCATCCTGTCCTACCTCCCGCTCTGCCACGTTGCCGAGCGCGCGGTGACCACCTGGACCAACGCCATCTCCGGCGCGGTGGTGCACTTTGCCGAATCCATCGACACGGTGACCGTCAACATCCGCGAGGTCCAGCCGACCCTCTTCTTCGCAGTGCCACGCATCTGGGAGAAGCTCAAGGCCGCCGTCGAGGTCCGGATGGCCGCGGCCTCACGCATCAAGAAACTCAACTACGGCATCTGGATGAAGGTCGGCAACGGCATCGCCAAGACGATGCTCGCCAACGGCGGCAAGCACACGCTGTGGAGTCGCATCCGCTACGCCGTCGGCTACGTCTTCCTCTACCGCGCCCTGCGCGAAAGGCTCGGCCTTCGCCGGGTGCGGGCGGCGGCCTCAGCGGCAGCTCCCATTTCGCCCGACGTGCTCTTCTTCTTCTTCACCATGGGCGTTGTCATCAATGAGCTCTACGGCATGACGGAGAACAGTGCCGTCGCGACAAGCAATCGCCGTGGGCGCATCAAGCTTGGGACCGTCGGTGAGCCTCACCCCGGGGTGGAGGTTGTCCTCGCTGAGGGCACGGGCGAGATCCTCACCCGTCATCCCGGCACCTTCGCGGGCTATTGGGGAAGACCTGACGCGACGGCCGAGACGATCGACGCAGAAGGCTGGCTGCACACCGGCGATGTCGGGGAATGGGTCGACGGCACGCATCTGAAGATCATCGACCGCATCAAGGACATCATCATCA
>CAYYZU010000233.1:0-1974 GCA_964476205.1 uncultured Actinomyces sp.
TCCTCTTCGCCTTCTATCCGCAGTTCGTGCCCGCGGACGGTCCTGTTCTCTCCACCACCGTGGCTCTTGGCCTCATCCAGGTATCTCTCGAGACAGTGCTCTACCTAGGACTAGCCGCCGTCGTCGGCAGCGCCGCCGCGTGGTTCAGCCGCACGGCGGTGCGGCGGCGCCTGGATTACGCCAGCGGCGTCGTGCTCCTTGCCCTCGGAGCGCGCGTCGCACTGACGTCGCGCGCCTGAAGTGCCTCAGCTCGGGACGTTGAACATCCAGCGGATTCCGAACTGATCCACGACAGAGCCGTAGTGCCCGCCCCAGGGTGCGGGCGACAATTCCTGTACGTCGGTCCCGCCGACGCTCAGATCCCGGTGAAGCCGCTCGCCCTGCTCCAGGGAGTCCGGCTCGATCGCAATCGACACGTTGTTGCCGACCGCAAGTCGGTGCCCGAGTGACTCGAGCATGTCGGTGCCCATGAGCGTGTGGCACCCCAGGATGGGCAGTGCCACGTGCATCACCTTGGTCTGGTCCTCCTCGGTGAGCGGCATGCCAGGGATCGCGCCCATGCGATCGAGAGCGGTGAACTCGCCGCCGAAGACGGATCGGTAGAACTCGAACGCCTCCTCCGTGTTGCCCATGAAGTTGAGGTACGTCGACACGCGTGCCATCGGGTGGCCTCCTTCCTACTCGGTCAGCCCGAGGCGCTCCGCCCCGGCGTACACGTTGAGCGATCCGTCTCGCACGAAGCCGACGAGCGTGAGGCCGCTCTCGCGCGCGAGGTCCACGGCGAGCGTGCTCGGGGCCGACACCGCCGCGAGCATGGGTAGGCCCGCCATCACCGCCTTGTGCACGAGCTCAGCCGACGCGCGCCCGCTCACCTGGAGCGCGTGGCCCCGCAGCGGCAACCGACGCTCTTGCAGTGCCCAGCCGATCACCTTGTCGACCGCGTTGTGACGGCCGACATCCTCGCGCAGGCAAAGGAGGCCGCCGTCGGGCGTGAAGAGGCCGGCCGCGTGGAGCCCGCCGCTCGCGGCGAAGCCGCGCTGTGCGGCGAGGAGGGTCTCCGGCTGGGTGAGGACGGTGGCGACGCCAAATGACGTGGTGTCTTCGCTGAGTGGCCAGTGCCGCGTGCGCTGCGTCATGGCGATGAGGTCGGCCCCGCAGCCTCCACAGGCGCTCGAAGTGGCATGAAGCCTGGGCTCCACCGGCACATGGCTGCGCGTCGTCACCTGCACAATGCGGCGCACCTGCTCGGGATCCTCTGCGTCGTGCCCGAAGCATTCCTTGGCCTCGGTGATCTCCTCGATCGCCGCAACGGCTCCCTCAGCGACGAGCCAACCCAGTGCGAGCTCGATGTCATGGCCCGGTGTGCGCATCGTCGTCGATACCGCGACGCCGTCGACCTCGATCTCCAGCGGCTCCTCGATGGCCAGGGAGTCCGGGCCAGCATCGACGGCCCCGTCGCGCCAGCGCAGCACGCGGCGTCGATCGGTCGAGGCCATCTTGTCCCCTTCGCAGGCGGAGGCCTCAGCCTAGGGGTGATTGCCCGGATCCCATGCTCCTCGGATGTCCGTTCCACACTGTGGAACCTTCGGCCCACGTACTCGTGAGCGTTCCCGAAGGAGCCACGAAGTGTCCTACCCTTGAGCGAGTCGGGATGAGAGGTGGTGCCAGGTGCCCGGTCACCAGGCGTGGTCGGTCGATGCCGGCGCGAGCCTTCTGCGATCCCTACCCCCCGCCGAGCGCCTGATCCTGCCGGCCCTGCAGCGCGTGCAGCATGCCTTCGGCTGGATCCCGGACGAGGCCGTGGACATCATCGCCGTCGAGCTCAATGTCTCCCGTGCCGAGGTCGTCGGAGTCCTCACCTACTACCACGACCTGCGCCAGTCGCCCCCGCCCGAGGTTCACGTGCAGGTGTGCGTGGCTGAGGCCTGCCAGTCGGTTGGCTCGCGCCAGCTCGTGAGCGACATCGAGGTGGCG
>CAYYZU010000233.1:1984-3643 GCA_964476205.1 uncultured Actinomyces sp.
GGAATCGGGCAGACGGTGTCGAGGTATCCGCCGTCTACTGCCTCGGCAACTGCGCCCTCGGGCCTGCGGCCATGGTCAACGGACGCCTTCTCGGCCGCTGCGATGTCGACCGCATCCGCGATGCCGTCGCTCTCGCGCAGGAGGTGCGCGCATGATCCGCATCTACGTCCCCCGCGACAGTGCTGCGCGCTCCGTCGGCGCTGACGAGGTTGCCTTCGCGATCGAGACAGGCCTGCGCGAGCGCGGTGTTGATGCGGAGGTCGTGCGCAACGGCTCGCGCGGCATGCTCTGGCTCGAGCCGCTTGTCGAGGTCGAGACGCCCGCGGGGCGCGTGGGCTACGGCCCGGTCGCGCTGCGGGATGTGGCCGGACTCCTCGATGGCGGCCTGGCCGATGGCGCCCCGCACTCCCTGTCACTCGGCCTCGTCGACGAGATGGAGTGGCTCGCGTCTCAGCAGCGCGTCACCTTTGCGCGCGTCGGCGTGATCGATCCCCTCGATCTCGACGACTACCGCGCGCACGGCGGCCTGCGCGGGCTCGAGCGCGCGGTCGGCATCCCGGCCGAGGAGGTCGTCGCCGACGTGCTCGCATCCGGCCTGCGCGGACGCGGGGGAGCAGGCTTCCCCGCAGGCATCAAGTGGCGGACGGTCCTCGAGGCAGAGGCGGACCAGAAGTACGTCTGCTGCAACGCGGACGAGGGCGACAGCGGCACGTTTGCCGATCGCATGCTCATGGAGGGCGACCCCTTCACCCTGCTCGAGGGCATGGCCATCGCGGGCCTTGCCACCGGCGCGACACAGGGCCTGATCTATGTCCGCTCGGAGTATCCCGATGCCATCGCCACCCTGCGGACAGCCATCGACATCGCACGCGTCGACGGCTGGCTCGGTCCGGATGTCATGGGCTCCGGCCGCGCGTTCGACATCAGGGTCGTCGAGGGCGCTGGCTCCTACGTCTGCGGTGAAGAGACCGCCATGCTCGAAAGCCTCGAGGGCAAGCGCGGCATGGTCCGACCCAAGCCGCCGATTCCCGCTCTCCAGGGCCTCTTCGGCAAGCCAACCCTCGTCAACAACGTGCTCACCCTCGCCGCCGTACCCGGGATCATCGCCGACGGCGCTGCGGCGTACCAGGCCCTCGGGATGGAGCGCTCGCGCGGCACCCAGGTCTTCCAACTCGCGGGCAACATTGCGCGCGGCGGCATCGTGGAGCTCGCGTTCGGCGTGACCCTTGGCGAACTCGTCGAGGGGTACGGCGGGGGCACGCGATCGGGCCGGCCGCTTCGCGCCGTGCAGGTGGGCGGACCGCTGGGCGCCTACCTCCCTGCGGACGCCCTTGACGTGCCGATGGACTACGAGGCGCTGGCCGCTGCGGGGGGCCTGCTCGGCCACGGCGGCATCGTGGCCTTCGACGAATCGGTCGACATGGCCGCTCAAGCGCGCTTTGCCATGGAGTTCTGCGCGGCCGAGTCGTGCGGCAAGTGCACGCCCTGCCGCATTGGCTCGACTCGTGGTGTCGAGGTCATCGACCGCATCACCGCCGGCATCGATCGCGATCGCAACCTGGTCCTGCTCGAGGACCTCTGCACCACCATGACCGACGGATCGCTGTGCGCCATGGGCGGCCTCACGCCCCTCCCGGTGCGCAGCGCTCTGGCACACTT
>CAYYZU010000234.1:0-3638 GCA_964476205.1 uncultured Actinomyces sp.
GCTGGGCTGATCGTCCATCGTGAAGACGCGTCGCGTCTCCTGTGGCCAGCCGCATGCCTCGGCGACGCGGCCAGCCCAGTAGCGCGCCTGCTCCTCGTCATCGACGTTCACCACGGTGAACCCGCCGAGGTACTCCGGGGAGCGGGAGTAGCGCCCGGGAGTGAAAACGAGACTGCCCGTCGTGGCATCGGCACCGAATGCCGCATCGACGTCCTCATCGACGCCCCCGGCGAAGACGTAGACGCCTTCTGCCTGCATTTCCTCGACGACCGCACGCGCCAAGACTCCGCGCTCGTCGTACCACTCAGCCGGGTGATCGCCCACCCACTGCTGGTTGAAGTAGATGATGAAGTGCATCTAGAGCGCCGGGAGTGCCAGGCCGGTGTTGGCGTGGCAGCGGTAGCCATTCGGCACCTTGTAGAGGTACTGCTGGTGGTAGCCCTCGGCGTAGTAGAAGGGCCAGTCGGCCGCCGGTGCCACCTGCGTGGTGATGTCGCCGTAGCCGCGGTCGGCGATCACCGCAGCGTACGCCGTCGACGTGCGCTCCACGAGATCGCGCTGCGCGTCCGTCGTGTAGTAGACGGCACTGCGGTACTGCGTGCCCGTGTCGTTGCCCTGGCGGTAGCCCTGTGTCGGATCGTGGCTCTCCCAGAAGTGCTTGAGCACGTCGTACGTCGAGATCTCCTCCTCGCGGTAGGCGACGAGCACGGCCTCGGTGTGACCGGTGCGCCCGGTGCATACCTCCTCGTACGTCGGATGCGGCGTGAAGCCGCCCTGGTAGCCGACGGCGGTCGTGTAGACCCCAGGCAGCCGCCAAAAGATCTCCTCGGCACCCCAGAAGCACCCCATGCCGAGGTAGATGGCGGACAGTCCCTCGGGCCATGGCTCCACCGGGAGGTCGCGGATCGGCGTACCGAGCACGGCGTGGTCAGCGGGGATCTCGAAGGGGTAGTGATCGCGGCCGGGCAGGGCCGCATCCGGAGTCACCATCGTCGACTTAGCGGAGGGGAAGAGGAAGGACATGGGCTGAGTATGGCGCGGGTGTGCCCGGCCCGCCTGCCCCGCCTAGGCTCGCCCCATGACTTCCTGGAGCGAAGCCGGCTTCGAGACACGCGCCATCCACGCCGGGCAGGAGCCCGACCCGCAGACAGGCGCCGTGGTGCCCCCCGTTTACCAGGTGTCGACGTACGCCCAAGACGGCGTCGGCGGCCTGCGCGGGGGCTACGAGTACTCGCGCAGCGGCAATCCCACGCGCACCGCACTCGAGGAGTGCCTCGCCTCGCTCGAGGGCGGCACGCGCGGGCTCGCCTTCGCATCGGGGCTGGCGGCCGAGGACACGCTCCTGCGCACGGTGATGGCCCCGGGCACGCACGCGATCATCGGCAATGACGCCTACGGCGGCACGTATCGCATCTTCGCGCGCGTCGCGGAGCCATGGGGTGTCGAGCACACGCCCGTCGACCTCACCGACCTCGATGCGGTACGCGCGGCGATCCGCCCGGGCACCACACGGGTGGTCTGGGCTGAGACGCCGACCAACCCCCTGCTCACCGTGGTCGACATCGCCGCACTCGCGCAGATCGCGCACGAGGCAGGTGCACTGCTCGTCGTGGACAACACCTTCGCGTCTCCCTATCTCCAGCAGCCGCTCGCCCTCGGCGCCGACGTCGTCGTGCACTCCACGACGAAGTACCTCGGCGGCCACAGCGATGTCATCGGCGGCGGCCTCGTCGTGGCAGATGCCGAGCTCGGCGACCGCCTCGCCTACCACCAGAACGCCATGGGCTCGGTGCCCGGACCCTGGGATTCCTGGCTCGTGCTGCGCGGGATCAAGACGCTCGGCGTGCGCATGGACCGGCACTGCTCCAATGCGAAGGCGATCGTCGATCTGCTGGTCGATCATCCGCGCGTGACCGAGGTCTTCTATCCGGGTCTGCCCGGACATCGCGGTCACGAGGTCGCCGAGCGTCAGATGCGTGACTTCGGCGGCATGGTGTCCTTCCGCGTCACCGGTGGCGAGCAGGAGGCTGTCGATCTCTGCGCCCGCACCCGCGTCTTCACGCTGGGCGAGTCGCTCGGTGGCGTCGAGTCCCTCATCGAGCATCCGGGCCGGATGACGCATGCCTCCGCTGCAGGCAGCCCGCTCGAGGTTCCGGCCGATCTCGTGCGCCTCTCCGTGGGGATCGAGAGCATCGACGACCTTGTCGGCGATCTCAAGCAGGCCCTGGGATGAGCAAGAGCACGACCGTCGGCTGGACTGCGACGGGAGTCGCCGGAGACGTCCGCGCGGGCCGGCGCACCGCTGTCGATGCCGTCGCCGACTCGCTCACCCGCATCCGCGACTACGACGACGACGTGGCCGCCTTCCAGGTGGTGCGCCGTGAGCGCGCGCTGGACGAGGCTGCCGCGGTTGACGCCCGCACCGATCGCGCGACCCTTCCCCTCGCGGGAGTTCCCGTCGCCATCAAGGACAACGTGCCTGTGGCGGGGGAGCCGATGCGCGTGGGATCAGCGGCCACCGATGACGTGCCCCAAGCGTCCGATCATCCCGTCGTCGCGCGCATCCGGGCGGCGGGCGGCGTGGTCGTCGGACTCACGCGCGTGCCCGAGCTGTGCGTCTTCGGCGCCACCGACTCCGTGCACGGCATCACGCGCAACCCCTGGGATCTCGCGCGCACGCCCGGAGGGTCAAGCGGTGGATCAGCAGCAGCGGTCGCCGCGGGGATGGTGCCGATCGCGCACGGCAATGACGGCATGGGCAGCGTGCGCATTCCCGCGGCCTGCTGCGGCCTCGTGGGCATCAAGCCGGGGCTCGGTCTCGTGCCCGCTCACCTCGGTGCGACGGACTGGTACGGCATGAGCGAGAACGGCGCGCTCGCCACGACCGCCGAGGATGCTGCACTGCTGCTCTCCGTGATGGCTGACGATCCCACGCTCGCACAGGTGGCGCCCCTGGACGAGCGACTGCATGTCGCGGTGTCCTTCCGTGCTCCGGTCGCCGGTGTTGCGGTCGATCCTTCCTGGGCCGCGGCGGCCGATCGACTCGGCTCGATGCTGCGCGGCGATGGGCATGACGTGCAATACGCCGAGCCGGTGTCGGCGACAGACGCCGTGGGCAACGCGGCGGCAATCGCAGGGCTCGTGCGCTGGTTCGCCGGCACGGCGGCCGATGCCGATGCACTTGACTCCGCGCGGCTGGAGTCCCGCGTGCGACGTCACGCCATGCTCGGTCGGCTGGTACGTCGTACCCCGCTCATGGACGAGCGCCTACGCGAGTCATGGATCCGTCACGCGGATGAGTTCCTTCGCGAATACGACGTGCTGATCACACCCGCACTGGCTCAGCCGCCGATCAATGCACGGCGTTGGTTCAGTGGTGGCTGGTCGGCGACGATGCTCGCCAACATCCGCTACGCGCCCTTTGCTGCCCCGTGGAATGTCGCGGGAATGCCGGCCATCGTGATCCCCATGGGGGTGCATCCCGAGGCAGGCACGCCGGTCGCCGCGCAGGTGGTCGCACGGCGCGGCCGTGAGGCGCTGCTGCTGTCCGTGGCTGCCTGGGTAGAGCGTGCGCGTCCGTGGCGCCGCACGGCGCCCGGCTTCCCGGACTAGGCCTTCGCGCGCGAGCGCAGGGTCTC
>CAYYZU010000235.1:0-3612 GCA_964476205.1 uncultured Actinomyces sp.
CTCACGGGGTGGAACGCCGGATCGATGCGCGGCAACGTCACCCTGCGCGTGAGCGCCGTTAAGTCGGATGCTGTCAGTTCCGGCGTGCTGAGCAACACGTTTCAACTAGGGACGGCAATCAACATCCCCACCAACGTGAAGGCAACCGGGTGGGCCGACGAGGAGACCCTCGACAACGGCTTCCGGCTGACGTGGCAGATCGCGCAGGCGCCCACCTCCTACGACGTGCAGTACCGCCTGTGCGTCACAGGCTCGTGCGGTGACTGGACCTCCGCGACAGTGACCGGCGCAGCGACCTCAGCGGACTACACCGTCTCGGCTCCAGGTGCCTACGAGGTGCGCATTCGCGCCGTGGGCACCTCGGGTGCGATGTCGAATTGGGCCACGACCACCGCCAACGTGCCCACAGGTGCGGTCAACACGGTGACCGGGGTCAATGCCTGGGGATCCGCCGACGCATTCATGGTGCTGTGGGTCTCTTCGAGCCTGGCGACCAAGTGGCTCAAGGGCTACCGCATTCAAATGCAGTACAACGACCCCAACGGCAAGGTGAGCCAGTGGGAAGACGTGCGCGAGACCTCGGGGACTCGCACGGCGATCCGGCTCACGACGAAGTCCCTAGGCACCAAAGCTGGTGACATCGTGCGCTTCCGGGTCTTCACCGTGCCGGTCTACGGTGCCGACTCGCGCGCCTCCAATCCCTCGCCCCGCCGCCAGCAGACCAATGTGGTGCCCGCGCCGACCGACTTTGCCGCCACCTACGACGCCGTCACGGACTACCTGACGATGACGTGGAAGAACCCGGCGATCACCACCGATGGCGGCGCCAACGTGGGCGGCTACGAGTTTGCCTACATGTGGCCCGGGTCGACCACCTGGACTCAACTGGGTTCGCCGCTCTCCTATGACAGTGAGCGGGCGGTGTTCTCGCTGGAGAACGTGCCGAGGGGGACCTTCCGGGTGCGGATCCGCTCCATCGGCTGGCCGGACTCTCTCTACTCCGACTGGACCGTGACGCGGTCGGTCCGCAAGTAGATTTCGTGGGTGCGCGAGGGGGGAGTTGAACCCCCACACCCTTTCGGGCACACGGACCTGAACCGTGCGCGTCTGCCTATTCCGCCACTCGCGCGACGCCCTGTCGCCAGGGCAGTGATGAGGGTACCTCCTGCGGGGAGTCGCTCGTCCCTCGGCTGCCTACCCTGGGGCGGTGCACTCGAATAGGCCCATGCCCCGCGCTCGCCTCGGCCCGTCCGAGCTCGAGGTTTCCCGCCTCGTGCTCGGCGGCAATGTCTTCGGCTGGACCGCGGACGAGGAGGCGTCGTACGCCGTGCTCGATGCCTACGTCGCCGCTGGCGGCAATGCGATCGACCTGGCGGACTCCTATCCCCACTGGGCTCCGGGTTGCTCGGGCGGGGAGTCCGAGGAGATCGTTGGGCGGTGGATGGGTGCGCGGGGCAACCGCTCCGACATCGTCATCTGCACCAAGGTTGGCAAGTTCCCTGGCAACCACGGCCTGTCACGCGCGCAGATCATGGCGGGCATAGACGGATCGCTCCGCCGACTGCAGACGGACTACATCGACCTCTACTACTGCCATCTCGACGACCCGGCGACCGCGCTGGAGGAGACACTGCGCGCTCTCGGCGAACTCGTGGCCGCGGGGAAGGTGCGTGCGATCGCGGCCTCCAACTACTCCGCCGAGCGTCTCGCCGAGGCCCTACGCATCGCAGATGACATCGGCCTGCCCCGCTTCTGCGCGGTGCAACCGCACTACAGCCTGGTCGAGCGCGCGACGTACGAAGGCCAGCTGCAGGAGCTGTGCGAGGAGCAGGGGGTCGGGTGCCTGCCGTTTTGGCCGCTCGCGGCCGGATTCCTCACGGGCAAGTACGCCGCGCCGGACGCTGTGGCATCTGCGCGCAGCGAGATGGTGAGCCGGTTCCAGACCTCGCGCAATGAGGCGATCCTTGACGTCGTGCGCATCGTTGCTCAGCGCCACGGAGTCGAGCCCGCGACGGTGGCCCTCGCCTGGCTGCTCACGCGACCGACCGTGGTCGCACCGATCGCTTCCGCCTCGCGCGTCGAGCAACTGCCGGCTCTGGTGGCGAGCACGACGCTCAAGCTGACTCCAGAAGACATCGCCGACCTGGATGCGGTGTCGCGATGACTCGCGCGGCAGTCGAGGTCGCTCCCGGCGTACACGTGATGACGTCGCGTCGCTACGCGACCACGTCGACCGTCGTCATCGCTGGCGACGAGGCACTCGTCGTTGACCCGTGCTGGGATGCCGACGAGCTGGCCGGCGTCGCGGGCTTCCTCTCCGCGGCAGGCGCGCGCTGCGCCGCCGGGCTCGCGACGCATCTGCACTACGACCACGTGCTGTGGCATCCCGATCTCGGCGAAGTCCCGCGCTGGGCAAGTGACTGGGCCGCCTCGCGGTGGGCATCCGATCGGGCGTCGCTGGTCCAACCCCTCATCGGCGACATCCCCGACGATCTCGTCGATCTCGCCGGACGCGTGACAGCGATAACGGCCGCCGGCCTGCCCTGGCGAGGCCGCCACATCGTGCTGCACGCGCACGACGCCCACGCCCGCGGTCATCTCGCCGTCGAGATCGTCGACGCGGGCGTCTTGCTCGCCGGCGACATGCTCAGCGACATCGAGCTGCCCTACCCCGACGCCGACGAGCCTGATCTGTCGAGCTATCTCGCCGGGCTCGATCGCCTCGCCGAGGTGGTACGCCGCTCCCACGTGCTGGTGCCCGGGCATGGCACTCCGACGTACACACCGATGCAGCGCCTCGATGCGGACCGGCGCTACCTCGACGACGTACTCGCAGAGCGACCGATCGATGACCCGCGCCTGGCGGATCCAGACAACCAGGCGATCCACGCGCGAACTCTGGAGCAGGCTCGGGCGACTCGCTGAGGCCATTCCGACAGTCAGCTGCCCGAACGTCAGCCACGACGATTTCGCCAGTTGCACGACGCTTTCGGCGGCGCAGCGTCGCTTAACTGGCAGAAACTCAGTAACTCGCGAAAACCGAGTCAAACCTTGGCTTCACCTAGGGAATCCCCCACCGACGGACACGGCCGTCAGACCCGTGGGCAACAATGTCGCACGTGACTCGAGATGCGGATGAGGAGAGGGCGGCGGCTGACCGCGTGCGCCTCATCGGCTGGGTGCTCGTAGGCGTGCAAGCGCTGCTGCTCATTCTCTTGGTCCTGCTGCCGAAGCGGCGCAGTCTCTTCGCCCCGCCCGACTTCCTCGACGTACTCGGCATCATCCTCATGGTCGGTGGCCTCGCCCTCGTCATCGTGTCGCTCGTGAGCCTCGGTGCGGCGCTCACGCCCACGCCGGTGCCGCAGGAGAGCGCGGCGCTGCGGACCAAGGGCGTCTACTCGCTGGTGCGCCATCCCGTCTACTCCGGGATTCTCGTCGCCGCGCTCGGCTTCACTCTCGCGGTCGGGTCGATCTGGCAGGTCATAATGTGGGTCGCCCTCGCCCTGTTCTTCTACGCCAAAGCCTTCTGGGAGGACCGTCTCCTCGCCGAGAAGCATGGGGTGGCCTGGTTCGACTACGCCGACCACGTGAGCAGCTTCATCCCCCGCTTCT
>CAYYZU010000236.1:0-3562 GCA_964476205.1 uncultured Actinomyces sp.
CGATCGAGCACCACGCCGTCCTCGATCCCGTCGCATGGCTGGGTGAGCAGGGCCGCGATATCGATTGGATTCCCGTCGACTCCCTGGGCCGAGTCGATCCCGATGTCGTGCGCGCACGCCTGGGTGACGACGTCGCCCTGTGCACCGTGATGTGGGCCAACAACGAAGTCGGCACGGTGCAGCCCATTGCCGAGATCGCTGCCGCGTGCGCAGAGGCGGGAGTGCCGTTTCACACGGACGCCGTGCAGGCCATCGGGCAGCTCCCGGTCGACGGCGCGCTTCCCGGCCTGACCTCCCTGGCGCTGAGCGGACACAAGATCGGCGCCCCTGTCGGCACGGGAGCGCTCGTCCTCCGGCGCGACGCGCGCATCGTGCCCGTCGTCCACGGCGGAGGCCAGGAGCGCGAGGTCCGCTCGGGCACGCTCGATGCCGCCGGCATCGCAGCTCTCGGGGTGGCGCTGCACCACGCGGTGACGGCGCAGGCCGATCACGCTGCGCGCATGGTCGCGCTGCGCCAGGACCTCATCGAGGGCATCCTCCGGCTCGCCCCCGATGCGATCGTCAACGGCGATCCGCTCGAGCGACTCCCCGGCAACGTCCACGTGTCCTTTCCCGGTTGCGAGGGCGACACCCTCCTCATGCTGCTCGACGCCGCAGGAGTGGAGTGCTCCACGGGTTCAGCGTGCACCGCCGGCGTGCCTGAGCCTTCGCACGTGCTCGAGGCGATGGGAGTCGATCCCGCGCTGGCGCGGGGCTCCCTGCGCTTCTCGCTCGGCTGTCCCAGCACTCCCGGCGACGTCGACCGAGTCCTCGAGGTGTTGCCCGCCGCACTCGAGCGCGCCACCCGCGCCGCGACCCCGCGCCTGCGGCGCACCCGCTGACATGCGCGTCATCGCAGCGCTGTCAGGGGGCGTCGACTCGGCGGTGGCTGCGGCACGCGCCGTCGACGCCGGCCATGAGGTCGTCGGCGTCCATCTCGCGCTGAGTCGCACGCAGTCGTCGACCGGGCGATCCAAGGGATGCTGCTCCATCGCCGACGCCCAGGATGCACGGCGCATCGCCGACGTGCTGGACATCCCCTACTACGTCTGGGACCTATCGGAAGCGTTCGCGCGCGATGTCATCGACGACTTCGTCGAGTCCTACCGCGAAGGCCTCACACCCAACCCCTGCCTTCGCTGCAATGAGACCATCAAGTTCGCCGCGGTGCTCGACCGCGCGCTTGCACTCGACTTTGACGCGGTGTGCACCGGGCACTACGCGCGCATTATCGACGGGATCGATGGCCCGGAGTTGCACCGCGCGGTGGATCCCGACAAGGACCAGTCCTACGTGCTGTCGGTGCTCACTCCCGAGCAGGTCGCGGCCACGATCCTGCCACTGGGCGACAGTCTCAAGTCGCAGGTGCGAGCCGAGGCGGCGGAGCGCGGCCTGCGTGTCGCGGACAAGCCCGACAGTCATGACATCTGCTTCATCCCTGACGGCGACACCAGCGGGTGGCTGCGCGAGCATCTTGGCGAGGCCTCGGGCGACATCGTCGACGCCACCACCGGCGAGGTCCTCGGTCAGCACGCGGGTGCCTATGCCTTCACCATCGGCCAGCGTCGCGGCCTCGATCTGCGCGAGCCGGCACCGTCGGGGAGTCGTCGCTATGTCGTCGACATCGATCCGGTGGGCCAGCGCGTCTTCGTGGGTGAGGAGCAGCTGCTCGCCAAGGCCAGCATCGAGGCGTCCGATCCGATCTGGTGTGGCCCCGTGCCGAGTCCGGGAGCGCCCGTGAGCGTGCAGATCCGCGCGCACGGCGAGCCCATGACGGCGGTGATCGAGGTGGTGGGTGATCGCGTTGTCGCGCAACTCGACGTGCCTGCGCGTGGAGTTGCACCGGGACAGGCCATGGCGATGTACGACGGCACGCGCGTCATCGGCTCCGCCACCATCGTGCGCCCATGAGCGGCTCCGTTATCCCTCCCGCGGCCGCCACCGGCATCGGCAGCCTGCCCGGCACCGACTCGCACGAGTGGTGCACGACTATCGCGGGAGAGCTGCCGGACTTCCCACACGTGCCCGAGCTGCCTGCGCGCGGACCCGGAGCCGACCTCGTCGGACGCACCATGGCATTGCTTGCCGAGGTAGCGCCGGACATGGCGGTGGAGACGACCCCGGTCGGATGGAGATTCGCCGATGCCCCGGGACGGGTCATGGCGCGCGCACGTTCGTGGCTCCATGAGGACCTTGATGGCATCGAGCAGGCTCTGGTCGGGCGGCGCGGACCCGTCAAGGCCCAGCTCGCGGGTCCCTGGACCCTCGCGTCGGCGGTCGAGATGCGCGGTGGCGAGCGTGCCGTGCGCGATCACGGTGCCTGTCGTGACATCGCCGAGGCCCTGGCCGAGGCGGCGGCACGTCACGTGGCGGAGATCCGCCGCCGCCTGCCGGGTGCCGAGGTCGTGCTCCAGCTGGACGAGCCGTCGCTGCCATCCGTCCTCGCGGGCGGGGTCACGACCGCGAGCGGCCTAGCGACGTACCGGTCGGTCGACGCTGCACGCGCGCAGTCTCATCTGGGATGGGTCATCGATTCGATCGCAAGCCAGGATGCGATGCCCGGCGTGCACTGCTGCCACCCTCGCGTGCCCGTCGATCTTCTGCGACGCGCGGGCGCGCGCATGATCTCCGTCGATCCGGCCGTGCTCGAAGTGGCACAGGAGGAGCCACTCGGCGAAGCCCTCGAGGCAGGCATCCACCTGCTGCTCGGTTATGCGCCCTCGCTGCCGCAGTCCGTGCCGGGCCCCCAAACCGTCGCCGAAGGCATCGCCGGACGTGCCCTGGAGCAGTACTCCCGCTGGGGCATCCCCGCAGATCGCGCCAACGCGCACGTCGCACTCACCCCCGCCTGCGGACTGGCCGGCGCAGATCCCGCATGGGTTCGACTGGTCTACGCCGCACTCGGCATCGCGGGGCGGCTCGTGCGGGATGATGCGCCCGTGGAGCAGGTGGAGTCATGAGCGTCCCCGCCAAGGCGCGCGAGCGCTGGGATGAGCTCGTCGACGCGATCAACGAGGCGCGCGAGCGCTATTACCTCCACGACAAGCCGACCCTGTCGGATGAGGAGTACGACGCGCTCTATCGCGAACTGGTCGAACTCGAGTCCAAGCATCCGGAACTCGCGTCGGGGGAGTCGCCTACGCAGACGGTGGGCGGATCGCGTACGGAGATGTTCGAGCCCGTCGAGCACCTCGCTCGGATGTACAGCCTCGATAACGCCTTCTCTCTCGAGGAGGTGCAGGCGTGGGCTGCGCGCGTAGACAAGGCGGTTGAGGAATCTCCGGCCATGCTGTGCGAGCTCAAGGTCGATGGGCTCGCCGTCGACCTTGTGTACGCCGAGGGGCGTTTGCGCTCGGTGGCCACGCGCGGTGATGGCCGCGTAGGCGAGGACGTGACCTATAACGCCTCCTTCATCCCGGGCATCCCCAAGTCGCTTGCCGGCAAGAATCCTCCGGCGCTTCTCGAGGTCCGCGGCGAGATTTACTTCCCGCTGACGGAGTTCGAGCGGATCAATGCCGAGCAG
>CAYYZU010000237.1:0-3510 GCA_964476205.1 uncultured Actinomyces sp.
CCTTGGCGAAGGGCTTGGGGTCCTTCAGCGCCCACTTCTGGGTGCCGTAGGCACTCACGCGCACCGCGGCGCTCGATGTGGCGAGCTTGTCGGCGGCGAAGAGGGTGCATTCCGAACCACCGCCGTCGGCGCTGAGTGCGGACAGGGTGCCGGTGCACATGTCGAGAGCGATGGTTCCCTTTACTTCATAGACCTTCGCGTCGAAGTTGCCTGCTGCCTTGAGCGACAGCCGCACCACCGAGTAGCCCTGCACCTGCAGTTGGCCCGACGCGTCGATCGAGTAGTCCCCGAGAGCTCCGAGGTCAAGGGTGGCCTTCACGGTGGTGTTCACGTTGACCGACAGGACGTTGTCGGCACCCGCCTGCCCGGGCCGAGGGATATTGGCCACGAGTGTCACGGGGTTGAAGCTCAGCCCCACCGGGCCGAGCTTGGTCGCACCTGCGCCGTTCAGGTTGACGGTGAAGCGGTCCGCCTTGAGCGAGATGTCACCCCTCACTGCGACGCGGAGGCCGCGGCCGAGGCTGACATTGCCAATCTCCAGCGACGCATCGAGTGTCGCAGCGAACTTCCCGCTCGCGGTGTTCATATCCAAGGTGACCTTGGGGCCGCCCGCACCGGCGAAGTCGCGGAAGGCAACGCCGTAGAGATCGAGTTGCGGCAGGTCAAGTACTGCGTTGACCGTGACGCCCTCAGGGGTGACCCCGAACTCGGAGGACACCTGGACCGGCGACCCGAGGAGGGCGCCGTGCAGCGCAAAGCCCCACCCGGCAGCAATGGTCTTCACCGAACGACCATCCGGCACCTGACACCCCGCGGGGGCTAGGAGCAATCTGAAGTAGTTGGCGGTGAGGAAGCCGATACCCCCCAGGTCGACGACGTTGGCTCCGCCCTCCTGACCCATGCGGAATTCAAGGCAGGGGGCAAGGGCGTCGAGGTTCGCCGCCAGGGCGACGGGGGTGCCGTCGGCGATCCCGATGCTGGACGTCCAGCCCGGAGGCAACGTCACGTCGGCATTGAGGGCAACGGAGGGCGTCGTCGAGACAAGGTCAATGGCCGCACTGAGAGAGAGCGCACGCACGGTGAGGCCGTCCACGCCAAAGGCGTTGGCCGTCTCGCCGCTGGGCACGCCGCCTTGGAGTTGGATCTTGAATTGTGCGCCTGAGTAACTGACACCGATGCGAACCTCCACCTTGGTGCTCGACGCGGGGGTGCCCTGGATGTTGAGGGTGCCATCGCCGAAGAAGTAGGCGTCAAAGGTGGGCGAGCCTCCCGTGGGCATGGTGAGGTCGAGGCCGAATCCGAGTGCGCCGAGCGTGATGTCCGCCCCGGCGCCGCGATAGAGCGTGATCTCCCCCGCCGCGTTGTACTGCACGGCGAAGTTGGCCTTGGTCAGGTCCGTCGACAGACCGGCCTTGAACGTCACGCCCTCCCCGGGGATCTGGAAGCGCTCCTTGAAGGATGCGGGGAAGATGAAGCCACCCTGGAGTTCGATGCGATTGGGCTCGATGTCGTCGGCTCCCACCAGGCTCGCACCCTTGGTGAACGTCGTGTAAGCGAAGAGCGGCGTTACGGCCTCCAGGCCACCTCCGAGCGCGATCGTGTCGCCTGATCCCCAGATGCACAGCCCACGGCTATCGCTTTGGACATTGAGCTCATACCCCGTGCCAAGGACTTCCGCATTGCCGACGAAACGCACGACGGTTCCCGTGGGCTTGGCAGGAGCGGTGCCCTTCGGCGTACAGGTCGTCTCGATGCCATTGCCCACGATGACGCGCACGTCCTTCAGCTTGAGCGCGTCAGGCCCCACGTTGAGGTCGCTCACGCCGCTCTCGAACCTGAAGTCCAGCGTGGTGAGGTTGATGTCCGCCCTAGCGGCGAACGTCGCGGGACTGGTACTGCCCGGCAACGTCGCCTCCATCTTCGCGTCGACGAAGAGTTTGATCTCCGACAGGCTGCATTCCGGTGCACCCACGGGCCGCTCGAGGGTGTCGGCAGGGCACTCATTGGTGAGCTTCGGCGTGATCCCGCTGACCTTGACGGCGTTACCCAGGGAGAGCCCGCTGAAGGTCCCGGTGATCGACATGGTCACGTCGGCACCTGTCCCGTTGGGCTTCGAGGTGACGCTGCCCTTGAGGTCCGCGAACGTCATGCCCTGGCCGAGATCCCACGGCTTCGGATTGGAGACCGTGATATCCCAGTCGCGATCCTTGCGGTAGTTGCCCTCGAACGTCAGTGCGTAAGCCTTGGAACCGCCGTAGGCAATTGCCGCCTCGGCCGTCAACGACATCTGCGACTGGGTCCACGACAGGTTCATGCTTCCGAACCTGAATCCCGTGAAGAGCTGGCACGCCTCGCTGTCCCAGCCACCCGCGCAGGAGATGGGGAGGTTGACAGAGGCCTTCTTCTGCCCCTTGCCGCCCGTGAAGTCGATGCTGGCGGAGCCGTTGGTCACCATGATGAGGCCACCCTTGGGCGTCTCCCCGAGCGTGAGGTTCGCGACCGTGACCGCGGCCTTCGTCGGCTCATCCCCCAGGACATCGATGGCGATGCTCGCCTCGGCCTTGGTCCCCTGTGCATTGGGAGGGGAGGTGGCCAGTTGAGATAGTCGCAAGGTGAGGTCGGACTCGAAGTTCACCTGGGACGCATCGGCCGGGAACTCCCAGCCCTCCGGCTCGTCGAGGAAGAGCGAGAAGGGACTCACGGCGGGGGCACCATCTATCGCGACGGGCACGAAGACTGCTGACCCGGTGAGCACGCTGAAGACGTCGCCGGACAGCCTCGACGACACGGTCCCGGTGAGGTCGAGACCGAGCTTGTCGGTGAGTCCGTTGGAGACCGTGGCATTCACGGTCATGCGAGCCGACGAAATCACCAGTCCGCTCGCCGACAGCGTCGCGGTCACATTGGCCAGGCGCACGCTGGAGGACTGGGAGGCGGTAGCGCCGGTGATCGTGATCTCACCCGACCCGGAGCACGCTCCTGAGCCGTCGAAAACGCCTTCGCCGATCTTCGCCTTGTCGTAGGCGAAGGTGAATCGCTGCTCCTCCTTCGCGCCGAGCGGCACCACGCGGTTCCCAGTGTCTCCGTCGGCCTGCTTCTTCTTAATCGAGGTCGCGAGTTGACAGAAGCCAGACGGGGCGCGCGGCGTCACGATTCCGGCACGGGCGTTCACCGACCGGTCAGGAGCCTGGGCGACGAGCACGCGAGCGGCTTGCACGATCACCCCTGACTTCAAGGTGACCGTGACCTCGACCAGGCGCGTGTCCCCGGGCGTCTTGGGTGCGACGACGCGCACGCTGTTGCCGGAACCGACCGCGCGACCATCGATACTCCAGCGAGGCGTGCCGAGCGCGGCGTCCTTGCCGGCGACCCGCATGGTGACGGTGGAGCCTGCCGCTCCGAGACCGGGGCCGGCAATGCGCAGGTCGTGTGTCGTCTTGATGCGCTCGGCTCCCTCGAGTGGAGCGAGTTCGGTCGACTCCGCGATGGCCGCTTCGCTGGGCGCGGCGG
>CAYYZU010000238.1:0-3493 GCA_964476205.1 uncultured Actinomyces sp.
TGCCTTGCGGAGGGTGTAGATGAACTCGGCCATAGGGCCAGAGCCTAGTCAGCGCACGAGCGCCGACAGCCCTGGCCCTATGGCCGAAGCGACTACTCCGGCTTCGGCAGCGCCGCCGCGAGCCGGTCGAAGAGCGGAGCGCCCAGACCGGATGCCTGGTCGTATCCCTCGTAGGCGGAACAGCAGGCGGGGGCATTGATGAAGCCCGGACCCAAGACAGGCACCTGGTTGTCGCCGACCCTGATGTCGTAGAAGTTGCGCGACGCAGTGGCGTAGAACCACGGGTTCACGAATCCCACCGGGGGCCTGCCCTTCGCCCGCTCGAAACCGGAGATGAGGGCGATGTTGGTGGCCTGGAAGGGGCTGGACCCGCTGGTGCCGCCGACGGGTATGAGGCCATCGCCATAGGCCACGGGCCATCCGGGCTGGATAGCCGCGAGAGCGGACGAGTCGGGAGTGGTGCGACCGCGATTGCCGTGGATGCCCTTCTGGTACCAGGGCGCCTGGATCAGCTCGCTCACCCCGCCACCGCCAGCCGCGGGGACTCCGAAGGCGGTGTCGTTCCACACGGTCTCGGCAACCCGGCGGTTGCCTTCTCCCAGGGTGAGGCGCGTGCCGCCCGCAGCCGTGATCCAGATGGACGACGCCGGAAGGGCCACCGTGGGCGTGGCCAGGTCGGGGATGCCTTCCGCCTGACACACGGACGAGCCGCTATCGCCAGAGCCGGTGAAGAAGGCCGAGCCGACGACAGCACCGCTGGCGAAGACGTCGTCGAGGACGCTCGTCATGGGACTCAGGCCGGTCTGGCCCACCTGCACCTTTTGGTTGTCTCCCAACTCGCAGCCGCCGTAGGACAGCGACACTGCGTCAGGGATGCCTCGTGGGCTGGCGAGGGCTCGAGAGAAGCCGTCGATGATGCCGACGTTGAAGTCATCGTTCACCGCCTGCACCAGATGAACGCGCGGGCTGTTGACGAGCACTCCCGCGACGGTCTGCAGATCGAGGTGGGTCTCCCCGCTGTAGGACACGATCCGCGTGGGATTGCCGGTCCCGAGAGTGATCTCCACTTCAGGTGCCCGCACTCCGAAGCACTCGGCGAAGTCAGCGAGATCCTGGGTGGAGAAGCCTCCCCCGAGCGACACGATGGTCATCCGGGCCTTGGAACCGTCGTAGCCGCGGCCCTGCAGGGCCGCGGTGCCGTAGGCCCCCCGGGTCTGGGCTGGCGTGATCACGGAACCAGCGCTGATCGCGGGCTGGTCACACGCCTGGCCCAGCGGCGTGCCGCCGTTCACGGGCCAGGGCAGGACGGTGTCGTCGATGATGGCCCTGGGCGCAGCAACAGGACCCGTGGGCGGTGGCACTCCGGGGATGTCCTTCGAGACGTCGTACACCATGTAGCTGGGGATGAATTCGCGAACGACGCTCCGCAGACTCTCGGGTGCGGCCAGGAGCAGCGTGCCATCCGCATTCACGAATGAGTACGTCGCGAAGGGCTGCGGCCCAGGCGGATCGGCTCCGGCCGAACCCTCCTGAGCAGGCTCGTAGGCGACCTCGGTCCCCATGACCCGCTCCCAGGTGGAAACCGGAGCGGTGAGTCGCGCGAAGAGCCCCGTCGCGTCGACGGCCACGCTGATGCCGAGATCGCGTGCCGTCACGCGCAGCTTCTTGATCGCAGCGGGCGATGCCCCATAGGTCGAGGCCAGCTCCTTCAGGGTGAGGAAGTCTCGGTAGCCGCCCGACCTCGGGGTGCTCGCCTTGCGTCCTGCGGCCGCGAGGCCCTTGGAGTCACGGGGCAGCCCGGCAAAGAAGGTGAGCGCGGTGCCGGGGTCGGGGACTTCACGCGCCGCTGCGGGCGGCGCATCCGCTGCAGGAGCAGCGCCGGCGATGACCGGAGCGCCTGCCAGGAGCGCCGCTCCGAGGACAGTCGAGGAGACAAGTGCGACCAGACGAGAGGACATAGGCGGAAACTAGACGCCCGTCTAGTAGTTGGCAATGGCCTCAGCAGGAGAAGTCAGACCCACTGGCACCGAAGGTCCCCGAAACGCTCGAAACCACGGTCGCTCGTCACGAGCGTGGCACCCAGGTCCAGGGCCGCTGCCGCGAGCAAGGCATCGTGTACGTCGTTGCCTCGGAAGTCCCGCTCCGCCATCAGCGAAGAGAAAGCGGCCCACCTGCCCGGCCCGGCTTCCCGGATCGCCACGGCCGGGGCCGCCGACCAGGCGTCGAGGGCATCCATCGCCTCCCCAGGCGTGTTGGGGTCGGCGAACACCCCCGAACGGGTCACTACGCGCACGAAACCCACGGCCACCTCGGGGAGGATCACGGTGGGCTCCTGGCCCGTCACGACTACTTCCATGGCAGCGAAGGCAGACACGTGGCCCCGCGCATCCGGGCGGAAAGCGTCGACGAGCACGTTGACGTCGAGGAGCTTCACCCCTCGGTCCTGTCGAGGTAGTCCCTCACGGCGCTGATGTCCGAGGGGTCTACACCTGCGGCGACGAACTCAGATGCGTAACCATGACGACGCTGCGACACGGGCATGTGGACGACGGCATTGGACGCCTGCGCAGCGAGCAACGTGAGACGAAGCGACTCTTCGACGATCGCCGTCACCGACTCCCCGCGCAGAGCCGCAAGTGCCTTGATGCGCCGATAGAGATCGTCTTCGATATTGAGAGTCGTCCTCACGGAGTGACAGATTAGCATATTTGCATACTTCTAAGGCCTGGGAAGGGGCGGTCCACGGACGCACCGTCCCCTCCCAGGACGTCCACGGAGTCAGGCTGCGGGGTACTCGGTCCCGAACGGCGCGGGCTCGAATGGTGCCGGCTCGAAGGGAGTGCCGGAGGCCACCTCGCGCACGTCAGCGAGTGCCGCCTCTTCCTGTCGCTCGACAGCCTCGGACTTGATGAGGGCGGCCTGCGTCGCGCCCCGAGTGAGATCCGGGCCGATGGCGAGGGCCTCGATCTCGAAGAACGTCCTCTTCTCTTCGCGCCCATCGACCTCATAGGTGCGCTCGTTGGACTTCAGGCGCCCCGTGACGATCACCGCGGAGCCCTTGCCGATCGACTCGCTCACGTTGATCGCGAGATTGCGCCAGCAGGAGACGTCGATGTACGTCGTTCCTGCGTCTACCCAGTCCCCCGTGCCTGCGTCGCGGTAGGAGTGGTTGTGCGCCAGCCGGAACTTCGTGACCCGCTGCGTGCCGTACTTGCGCAGGATGGGCGAGTTGACGAGGTTGCCGGTGATGGTGATCTCATTCATGTCATTCCCCTTCAGGTCGTCCGCTTCATGGGACCCCTCGGCCCCGACCCGGTGACGTTGCTCCGTTGGGCCGAGCCACGACTACCGGGGACGCGCAGGCTGGGGATAGGTGCCCGCGGCGGATCCTGTGGATGGATGCCGGGTGCGAGAATGACGACCGGCGCCTCGGCGCCAAGGCGCCCGTAGCTCAATGGATAGAGCAACCGGTTTCTACCCGGTCGGTTGGGGG
>CAYYZU010000239.1:0-3492 GCA_964476205.1 uncultured Actinomyces sp.
TTCAGGCGCAGGGTCTGCGGTTCGAGCTCAAGGGCGGCACCTCGCTCTCCAAAGGCTTCGGAATCATCCATCGCTTTTCCGAGGACATCGACATCCGCATCGAGCCACCGGCCGCGCTCGATGTGAAGGCTGGCCGAAACCAGGACAAGGCGGCGCACGTCGAGTCCAGGCGGGCGTTCTACGACTGGCTGACCCGGGAGATCCGGATCCCCGGCATCGTCGCGGTCGAGCGTGACACCGACTTCGACGACGAGAAGCTGCGCAGCGCGGGCATCCGGCTGGTCTATCCGACCACCCTTGGATCGCTGCAGGGGGTCAAGTCCGGTGTCCTGCTGGAGGTCGGGTTCGACGACACGGCGCCGAACCGTCCGGTCACGATCTCTTCCTGGGCCTACGACACAGCCGTCGCACGCGGGGTATTGGTCGGGGACAACCGCGCCGTGGACGTGCTCTGCTACGAGCCCAGCCATACCTTTGTCGAGAAGCTCCATACGTTGTCCACCAAGTACCGAGGACTGCCCGAGACGGGCCGGTTACCGCCGAACTTCCTGCGCCACTACTACGACGTGTACTGCCTGCTGGGGCTGCCCGAGGTGCTCGATTTCATCGGCACGCCGGCCTACGAGGAGCGCAAGCGGCAGCGGTTTCGGGCGGCAGATGAACGTGTCATCGCGCGCAATCCGGCGTTCGTCTTGGCTGACCCGTCTCGGCGCAAGACCTTTGCCGCCGAGTACGGGCGGACGGCAGCGCTGTACTACCAAGGTCAACCGCCCTTTGAGGACATCGTCGCCAGGATCCATGAGCACATCGAGCGACTCTAGATCGAAGGGGTGAAGCCGTCGCCGCCAGTGCCGGATATCGACGCTTGAGCACCCTGCTGGAACGACGCTCTGCAACTTCAAATTCGTTCACGCGGGGATATTCGCTGCGCAGCGAATATCCCCGAAAGCCTGAACATCGAGCGCTCGAGAAGAGCGCAGGCTGGCGACCGGGTTCTGCATTGCTCAAGCCCGCCACAGCTGCGGCCACTTCGGTTCCGGCCCGTCGAGCACCGGATCGGCCGCCTTGGTGACCGGATCGATCCAGTCCGCCTTGCCCCGGGCCCAATCGAGCCAGTTGCGCTTGTCGTCGTCGAGCGTGCCTTGCGCGGTCGCCTGCGCTTCGACGGCCGAAGCCAGTGCCCTGATGCGGTTGGCGCGTTCGAGCCTGACGGCATCCCGGAGCAGGCCTCGAAGCCGCTCCGCCTCCTCGGACCGTTGCCGGACGGCGGCCTGGTAGCGGGCCTGCGCGGCTTCCATCTCGGACTCGCGGGTCTGGTGCTCGGCCTGCCGATGGCGCTGTTCCTCGATCAGCTCGACGACGCCGATGACGATGCCGCGCAGGCGGCGCTCCAGGGGCGTCTTGGTGGCGTCGTGCCACTGGCGTTGCACCCACCCGCGCACGGTGATCGTCAACATGGCGGTCGGGCGAACCGGGACCGCGTCGCCGACGGTCGTGCGCCGGCCGGGCGGGCGACGCGCTGCGGCGACGATCTGCTCGCTGATGGCCAGGGTCAGCGTGATGTCTCCCGAGTGCAATCGGGTGGTGCCAGTTTTCGGGTCGATGCCGGCAGTGATGCCATGGAGCGCCAGTGCCTTGAGCAACGTGTCGGTGATCCGCAGGGCGCGGTCGAGGCAACCGCGCGAGACGCGGATGTCGAGCGCCCCGGCCAGCTCGTCGGGCGGGGTGCCCTCGGCGCGATCGGTATTGCCGGTCTGGCGGAGCGCGGTGGCGGTGGCTTTGACGAGGGGGTGAGGGTCCAGCAGTCGGTCCGGGACGGTGATGGGCTGCTGGCGCTCCTGAGCGGCGGCAGCCGCCGCCTTCACGGCCATCCGGCGCGCCATTTCGGTATCCGACAGAGGGATGGGGCCGACGGGTGGGCGACGGCCTTCCCACGGACTCAGCGGCGGCGGCTGGAAACGCTCACCCGCGGCGATCCGTGGCCAGAGATGTCGGGCCGGCACGGGCAGGTGCAGCCGGCGGCAGGTGGTCAGGAAGGTGAGCTCGCACACGCCGTAGCGGTTCAAGAGCTCGGGGATGGGGCGGGTCCACAGCTCCTGGTAAAGGGCTTCCCGCGAAGTGGGCGTGGGGATGGGCAGCATGGCGCTCTCCGGTTCCGTGAGGGGACGGGGTAGGGCGCGCAGCGATCTCCGGGAGTTGCCCTTGGGTATGAAAAATCGTAGTCGAAGGTGTGCGACGGGTGGTCGGCGCTCCGATCGCGTCAGACCGGGGAACTGCGTCGCGATGTGCCGCGAGGCACGGCAGCCAGCCCGACCTCGCCATCGAGCAGATCCTGATCCTGCTCCGCCTCCGGCCACAAGGCGGGGAAGTAGAAGCGAAGCGCATGACGTGGGATGCCAAACCGCAGGCTCCCGTAAGGGGAGTCCGTGGTGAGGAACCCGCGAGCGAGCAGCGCTGACAGCGTGGCGGTGGCCACGCGCTCGCCCAGGCCGGTCATGGCCTTGAACTGCGCACGTCCGAGTTCGCCTTGCGTGGCGAAGAGGTAGTGCAGGGGAAGCAGCGCCTCCTCCCGAACCCCTGACTTCACCGCAGCCGTCTCGTAGGCGAGGGCCGCGCGGATGCGGTCCTGCATGCCCTGCACATCCAGTTGGCGGGCCATGAACTCGACCTGGTCGAGGCAGACCTCCAGGGTGTACTCGATCCACTGCACCAGCCCGGCCTGGGTGAGGTTGCCCCGTCCGTCGAGATCTCCGCGACGGTGCTCGTCGGCAGCCTGCAGCAGGGCCTTGTACTTCGATTCGGTTCGCGCGTATCCCCGCAAGGGGGACCACAGACCACCCGTGAGCCCCCAGGCATGCAGGAGCAGGTGGGTGTGCAGCCGGGTGACCCGGCCATTTCCGTCCAGGAAAGGGTGTGTCCACGCCAGCCGATGGTGCGCAGCAGCCAGGGCGACGACGGAAGCTTCCCCCCGCCGGATGCCGCCGTAGACCTGCTGCCAACGCTCGATGAATCGGGGCAGCGACTGCGCTGTCGGCGCCTCGTGCCGGCCGACCGCCACACCGCGCTGGCGAAGCTCGCCGGGCACCATGGTGCTGCCATCGGCCAGCCGCAGGTCGTCCTCAGGAAGGTCGCGGAACAGCTCCTTGTGCAGCCAGATCAGTGCTTCAGGCGAATAGAGCCATCTGGCGGCTTCTGGGCCGTCGGCCTCGAGCTTGCGGTCGACTTGACCTTCGCACAGGGCTTCGGTGCGGATGTGGGCGACGGCCAGGCGCTGCTTGCGCGCGAGGTCGGCGTTGGCGGAAAAGTCCTGCTGCAGCGCGCGCTCGATGTCGCTGGGGCGGGTGTGCTCGCCCTCGATCCGGTTGGTGTAGTACGAGTTCATGCTGCGCAGGAGCTTGCGCAGTTCGGTCTGCGCAGTCTTGCCTGAGGCTGCCCCGAGGGCCGTGGCCTTGCGCATCAGGTCGCCGGCCTTCTCCAGCAAGGGCGCGAGCA